>NZ_JADEWU010000001.1:0-242624 GCF_015207485.1 Planktothrix mougeotii LEGE 06226 | reverse complement strand
CAGTCTGAATAACTTGGCAACACTCTACGACTCCCAAGGACGCTACTCGGAAGCCGAACCCCTCTGCCAACAGGCATTGGAGATGAGAAAACGCCTATTTCAGGGCGACCATCCTGATGTGGCACTTAGTCTGAATAACTTGGCAGCAGTCTACGACTCCCAAGAACGCTACGAGAAAGCTGAACCTCTTTACCAGCAGGCATTAGAGATGTGGCAACGTCTATTTAAGGGCGATCATCCCCATGTGGCACTTAATCTCAATAACTTGGCAACACTCTACGACTCCCAAGGACACTACGAGAAAGCTGAACCCCTCTGCCAACAGGCATTAGAGATGAGAAAACGCCTATTTAAGGGCGACCATCCCGATGTGGCACTTAATCTCAATAACTTGGCATCTCTGTACAACTCCCAAGCACGCTACGAGAAAGCCGAACCTCTCTACCTAGAAGCATTAGAGATGTGGCAACGCCTATTTAAGGGCGACCATCCCCATGTGGCAATCAGTCTGAGTAGCTTGGCATCTCTGTACAACTCCCAAGGACGCGACGAGAAAGCTGAACCTCTCTACCTAGAAGCATTAGAGATGTGGCAACGCCTATTTAAGGGCGACCATCCCCATGTGGCAATCAGTCTGAGTAGCTTGGCAAAACTCTTAGTTGCTAAAAACCGACCCCAAGAGGCATTTGATAAAATGCAACAAGCGATTGAAATCAAAACTCGCTTGATTCAACGTAATTTTGCTTTTAGTTCAGAACAAGAACGACTGCAATCTATTAAAAATAATAGACAAAATTTTGATATTTTCCTCTCCTTAGTCTCTCAATATTTCTCCAACTCTCACGAACAAGTCCAAAAAGCCTTAGATGTCGTTCTCAAACGGAAATCTCTCACCGCCGCCGCATTAGCCGCATTTAATTTTGCCATCCACAGTCAACGCTATTCCCACCTCAAACCCCAGTTTAATAATCTTCGTTCCTTGCAAGAACAACTGTTTCACCGCACCTATAACCCACCCCTTCCCGATGCAGAAACTCCCATAGAAACTTATCGGATTCGTTGGCAACAATATCAAAACGATATTGCTGAATTAGAACAACAATGTCAACAGTTAGAAAAGCAACTCGCCGCCCAAGTTCCTGAAATTCAACTCGACCATCAAACCCTAGACCGTCGCGCCGTTGCCTTGGAATTACCCGCTAATACGGTATTAGTAGAATATGTGCGGTTTAATCGTTATGATTTTACTGCCCCCAAAGGTGAAAACTGGAAATCTGCCGAATATTGGGTGTTTATTTTACCTGCCCAAAATCCCGATGCGGTGCAGATGATTTCATTAGGAGAAGCACAACCCATTGACGATTTAATTGATAAAGTGCGGCAGGTTTTATCTTTAGAAGATCCTCCCAGCACACTCGGAACTCGACATAAAAATAAACCGCCAGAAACCCCAAAACAATCCTTAATAAACCGCTATCAATATCAACCCCAATATCCCAACGCTTTAAGAGAGAAAATCTTTGACCCTCTGCTTCCGCTTCTGCAACCGAATCAAAACATTTTTATTGCCCCCGACTTTAGTTTAAGTTTGATTCCCTTTGGCGTTTTACCTTTGGATGAAACCGGAAACCAACTCGTCAGAGATCACTATCAAATCAGTTATCTCAGTAGTGGGCGAGATGTCTTAAGATGGAAAATTAAAAGCGATCGCACTCCCGCAGAACCCTTAATTATTGCCAATCCGAATTTTAACTATCCCCATCCTCCCAGTTTACCCCAACAGAAAACCAAAGGTTTAACTCAATCGGGAACCACATCTTCCAGTCCAAAACCTGTTTTTCAAAGTTTATCCTCAGAAGAATTTTCTCCCCTTCCCGAAACAGAAACCCTCGCTAAAAGTATAGCCGAAAAACTCAATACTTCTAACTTGTATTTAGGCGATCGCGCCTTAGAACCTCTATTTTCTCAAAACTCCTGTCCTGGGATTTTATTAATTGCAACCCATGGCTATTTTGAATCGGAAAATCCCTATATTAAACTCATCGATGAATTACAAACCGCTCCCGCAGGAGAAGAAGATCAAATCCTAGCCAAAAATCAAAACTTAATCAACTCTCAACTGCTGTTAGTGATGGAAAATCAAGCCGAAGCCTTCAGCAAACAAGGGAAAGAAAATCAAGCTCAATGGTTAAAAGAATTTGCCAATAAACTCTCCACCCAATATCAAATTTACCCCGCCCCTCTCCCCAAAGAAAACCCCTTTGATCGCTTTTCTATTGCCCCAGTTAATAATGCCATGATTCGGGGCGGTTTAGCTTTTGCTGGGGCGAATACTTGGCGACAAGGACAACCCTTACCCAACGAAGCAGGCAAAGGAATTGTATTAGCTCAAGATGTCGCTGGCATTGATTTATGGGATAATCAATTAACGATATTAATTGCTTGCCAAACTGGATTAGGAGATGTACAATTAGGAGAGGGAGTCTTTGGCTTACGTCGAGCGTTTGCCGTAGCCGGATGTCAAGCATTAATTATGAGTTTATGGTCAGTTCCTACCCGTGCCTCCCTATTACTCATGGATCAATTTTTAACCCTGGTAGAAACAGGTTTAGGCAAACGAGAAGCATTATTAAAAGCCCAACATTATATTCGCACGATTACCATTCAAGCGTTACAAGAAATTCCCCTGGGTTGTTATATTCTTGATGAGTTTATTGATGAGAGAGTGATTACCAAAGGGTTTATCGAAAATAACCCCAATTATCAATTATTATCCCATCCCTATTTTTGGGGTGCATGGATATCCCAAGGAGAATTATAACACTATTTCGTATTAACTTAACTCTAAAGAAACCGGGTTTCTGAAGCAATCTTGAAGGAATACAATCAATCTCAAAGAGAAACCCGGTTTCTCAACTTTAGTCCCCAGAAACCGGGTTTCTGAAGGAATCTTGATTTGATAGAATTAATCTCAAAGAGAAACCCGGTTTCTCAACTTTAACCCTCAGAAACCGGGTTTCTGAAGCAATCTTGATTTGATAGAATTAATCTCAAAGAGAAACCCGGTTTCTTGATTGTATGCGATCGCTAATACTGGAATTTTTTCTGATAGCTATGCCAGCTTCCAGAGTGACAGTGTTGGTGATGCTCAAAAACAGCTAAATCAACCAGCTTTTGAACTTTTTAATCAAGGAAAATTTAATGAAGCGATAGAAATTGCTGAACAAGTATTAATTATAATTCAATCCCTTTATCCCGGCGACCATCCTGATATGGCAACCAGTCTGAATAACTTGGCAGCACTCTACAACTCCCAAGGACGCTACACTGAAGCTGAACCTTTATACACCCTAACCGTGATGGGGATTAAACAGCCACCAAAATCAGATCGCCGTCAATCTTAACATCATAGGTTTTCAGAGGTGCAGTGGCAGGGCCTCGCACTACGTTTCCACCTGGAGCATAACGAGAATTGTGGCAAGGACAAACAAAGCTAGATTGACTGGCATTCCAGTCCACAGTACAGCCTTGATGTGTACAAGTAGGATTCACTGCGATTACATTAGTGGTGTTTTTAGGATCAGGCAACACCAGCAACACAGGGGTAGGGACTCCTGACTTGATCAAGATTTTGCCACTACTTTGTAATTGGGAGACTGTTGCAAGTTGCTTATAGTCAGCAGCATTAGCAGGTTGCTGATCTTTTAGAGAAAAAGTTGCAAGTACCACAGGGAAAGAACTTGCTAGGCATCCAACTCCGACCCAATTTAAAAAAGTTCGTCTATCCATAAAGGTTAAATTTTAGCGAGTTTTTAGCTTTCTCAATTATACAATAATATCGTTTTTTCTATTAGAAAAATTTTTATATAGTTACTTCATTCAATTGACAACTTTTATGTAAGGGCGACCCTATTTTAATCCCGCAGCACTAAGGAGGTAAACCTGATAAGCCAGGAGGTTCTCAACAGGTTGCAGTCCGTCAAGCATTAGTGAGTGAATGAAGGGTTTAAGAATGTTGAAAATGTAGAATTGGGAGGTCGCTTCAAAATATTACGATGAGTCAACTATGAACTGTTATAATCAAGTTGAAGACTCACAGAATAATAGAGCTAAAATTCATGTTTGATAGAATTACCTTTGATCCTAAAATTATGGGGGGACGAGCTTGCATTCGAGGAATGCGAATTACTGTCTCTTTGGTATTAAGTTTAGTGGCAAATGGCATGAGTATTGAGGAAATTCTCGAAGCCTATCCTTATTTACAAGCAGAGGATATTAAAGCTTGTTTAGAATACGCGGTATATTTAGCAAATGAAGAAGTTCGTCCAATCGTTGGGAGTACATTAACGTGAAATTTCTTGCTGATATGGGAGTTTCTCCCTTGACAGTACAGGTACTCCGTCAACAAGGATATGATGCTGTTCATTTAAGCGAACAAGGATTAGAGCGTCTTCCTGATTCTAAGATTTTAGAAAAAGCAAGACAAGAAAATCGAATTATTTTAACGTTTGATTTGGATTTTGCTGATCTTTTAGCTGCAAGTTCTCAGCAACTTCCTAGTACAATTATTTTCCGTTTAAAAGATACAAAGCCTACCGTTGTTAGTGGTAGGTTACTGATTATTTTGAATGAATGTCAGGAAGAACTGAAGACAGGTGCAATCGTGACAATTAATGATACTCGTTATCGTTTGCGATCGCTTCCTATATCATCTCAATAAAACTGTCTATTAAAGATTAGATTGAAAATTGTTTAATGTTACCAAGGACTACCAATTAATGTAAAACCCGCCCAATAAAAAGGATGAGATAAATTAACATTTCCACGAGAGGCAATTTCTGGGGGAAGGGGAATTTTAGCGGTTTTCGTTCCGGTTTCATCGATTAAATAACCTTGTTGTAAACGGACTTTTCCTTGTAACATTGCCAGTTGAGATTGTCGTAGAGCTTCGGCTTTAATCGGACTCGTTGATAAGGCTTCATAAAACGTATTCATTAACCCTAATGTTCCCGCATCACTGACATACCATAAACTCGCTAAGGCTGATTTAACCCCGGCTTGAACCGCTAACCCCGCAAAACCTAATTCTGCTTTTTCATCCCCCACAGCCGTTGTACAAGCACTCAAAACTAATAATTCAACGGGAGGTTGATGTAATTTCAACTTTCTGAGTTCAGTTAAGCGTAATTTTTGATCCCAAAATTGAATATAAGATTGATCAGACCCTCCCGTTTGAAATTCTCCATGGGTTGCTAAGTGAACAATTGAAAATTGATGTTGGTTGCGTTGGGATGTGAGATTATCAATGGTAAATTTATCATTTAAAAAGGAAAGCCCTTGCCAAATATTTTGATTAATAATTAAGTTCAATTCCAGGGGAACCGCCGGGAGAGGCTGTTGATCAGAATTGGGGAAAATAGAAGCTCCCATCGCTAAAACTTTTGAATTTTTAATATTAACATAGCGCGTATCAGTTAAACTTAAACTCGGAATAAGCCCTAAACTATAGCGTTCTACAAGAAACTGTTTACCATTATATAACGCGGCTAAGGGTAGAGTTCTTAATCCTGTATCCATTGAAAAAACCAGGGTATTAATTCCTTCTGCTTCTAATTGGCTTTCCAGAGGTTTAATTAACCAATCATGTAATTGTTTACCATTCTCTTTATAACGGGTATCTTCTAAATTTTCGGGGGAACGAATTTGATTAGAAAAGGTTCTAGCGGTTTTTAATACGGTTTCTCTGGAAACGGGGATACTTTTAAAGATCGGTTGTCCTTCGGGTAAAATCAATCTTAATTCTAATTGATTAGATTGAGCCGATACATACACAATAGCAGATTTAGAGTTTGTTAATTTATAAATTTCATTTAAGGTTTTACGAATACTTTGATCTGTAACGGGAGGATTTTTTAAGTTTGAGCCTAAATAATTAGAAAATTCAATCCCTCGAAAGGTATCAATTTGAGCTAAAGAGGAAATCACTGAGCCTGAACTAATTTGATCCGTGGGAATGGTGGGGGTATTTAAGGGAATAATGGGGTTTTCTGAGGTTTCTTGCGGTTGGGATGATAGTTCCGAGGTAGAATTTAAGGAAGAATCCGATGTGGAATTGGTTAAAACTGGGGTTGTACTCCCATCTGTTTGAGGGGTTACAGGTGGCGTTTGGTTATCTTGATTATTAACTTGTAATTCGGAATTAATTTGATTGACAATGGCTTGCGTTGATCCCGTTGTTCCTGTAGAATTAGAGTTAGTATTAGTCTGAGGTAAAATCGTAACTAAATTACCATCGGTAATCGCTCCAGTGGTTCCATTTAAAGTTGCATTTCCGACGGTAAAGGGAATATTACTACATTCAGAAGTGCTACAATAATCGCCACCTTGTTGAATAACAATAGATCCCCCTTCTTCTCCGCCTACACTGGAAATACTGGCATTCATTTGATTGCGACTATTAAAGGTTCCTGTTACTCTAAATAAGCCGTGAGTGGCAATTCCAATATCACCACCTTGGGTTTTTCCTTCCCCCCGAATGGAAATAACATCAATATCTTGGAACGCATTTAAACCGATATTTCCACTGCTTCCTTCGGGAGAACTGGCATCAATTGTTCCGGTATTAATGCGATCGCCTGCAACAACAGTAATAGTCCCCCCCCGCGTAATTCCGACGGTATTTAAGTCTCCTGACTGTACACTTCCCGTTGCACTATTAAGGGTAATATTACTACTGATTCCCGAAGGGGTTGTTGTATTAATATTATCCGTTTTAATCCCGATATATCCTGTTAAATTAATTCCTTGACTTTTTTCGATTCCTTGCAGGGTTTGTAGATTTCCCGTGATAATTTGACCTTGAGAACTGGTGAGATTAATCCCCCGATAGGCAGTAATATTTCCGGTTGTAATTGCTCCGGGTGCAAACAATTCGATAGCAACTGTATCCCCCTCTAAAGATGAATTATTAATCTCACCATTGACTCTGATAGTTCCATTGCGACTGATTAAATTAATATCTTGACCATTCAGTGAAAAGTTACTATTACCTGTAATTGTTTCCTGAGAATTAACCCGAATTTCTCCGGTTTCAATATTTCCGGCTGCTGATAAATTAATATCTCCAATTCCGGGATTTCCCGAAACTAATTGTAATGCGCCAGTCCGAATATTTCCTTGGGAACTACTGAGTTGAATCGTTCCTCCTTGGGTACTCATATCCCCAATTAAAATATCAGATCCGGCGGATAAAGTCAGAGAAGCGTTATCAATACCGATGAGACGACCTGTTCCTAAAATAGATTGTGCTTGTAAATTGAGCGGATCAGAAATAGTAGAATTTCCCGCTAAAGTTAGGGTACTGGTACTATCTGTACGACCGATTTTAATGGAACTAAATCCGTCGGCAAAGGTTTCTAAATCTTGGCTACTAATATCAAAGCTAGAAGACTGTTCTGACCCTGATAATGTTATGGATTGTGTGCTACGACTCGGTTGTAAAAGCAGTGTTCCTAAACCTTGAATAGAATTTAATCCCCCTAAGAAATTAATTTCTGTTCCTATTAATTGAATTGTAGCAGAGGCAGAATTCCCCGTAGATAAGTTTTGAGTAGAAACAGTTCCCAATTCACTGGTAATTAAAATATTTTGACCGTTTGTAACTAAGGTTCCCAAGGTAATATTTTCTGAGGCAAATAGCTTTAAACTAGCATCATCTAATCCTGTAAGCGTATAAAACTGTTCACGCAATGGCGTTCCACTGGCAATTCCGCCTTGAGGAGATTGGATGACAACGGGATCTTGAAATGAAACATTCCCGGCGATAAAAATTGTACCATTGCTATGAGAGCCTCCAATAATAATTTCCGTAAACCCATTTTTTAAACTGTTTAAATCACTGGAAGATAAATTTAATGTGAGTTCTGCATTATTATTTTGACCTGCGATTTCAATATCTTGAGCATTAGTGGCAGGTTGTAACAAAATTTGACCTTTACCTTGAATGGAGTTTTGACCCCCTGTGAAATTAATTTCATCACTGGTAATTTCGATATTACCCGTGGCATTTTCTAAGCTATTAAATGTCCCGGTACGCAGTCCTTTAATTTCCGTTGCTAACTCCGCATTTAAGATAATATTTCCTCCGGTTTCTTGACCTCTAGTATCAATTAAATTCGTGGTCAGAGTTCGAGGAGTATTGACCAAAACATTCCCTCCTGAACCCTGACCAGAAGTAGCATCAATACTATAGGAATCTCCCTCTAAAATAATATCTCCTTGTAAACTGCTGAGGGTAATATCTCCGGCTTGGACTTGACCAGAGGTATTAATATTATTAGTTTGAATTCGGTTTAATGTACTTAAATTAACTGTTCCTCCGCTTCCATTTCCATTAGAAAAAGTGGAAATCTTATCGGTAACAATATCCCGATCACTTTTAATTGTTAAATTTCCACCATTTCCTGAGTTAGAAGTGGATAAATTTTCTGTCCGAATTCCCCCATTATTTGTTGCAGTTAGGTCTAAATTTCCCCCTTGAGTGATGATATCCCCGGTGACTAAATTAACACCTGTAATCGCAATAGCAGCGCCGGATGTGCGGAGAGTATCTCCCGAATTCATGGTAAATCCACCACTCCCTGATTGATCTGCATCGGCGGTAAAGGTTAAGGTTCCTGTGGTGGCTGGAAACCTTAATTCATTATCGGCTAGATCCGCAATGGTAATATTATTTTTAGCTTCTATAATCACATTTGCTGTGGTGGCAAAATCTTCTAGGGTTTGATCCGATAGGGTAATATTAGCATTGCTTTGATCCTGATTTCCTATATTAATTTCTGCTGCATTAATCACTAAATTTCCTGGCTTTCCATCGCTTCCTTTGAGGTTAATATTTCCAGCTATATTAAGATTATTTTGACTAAAAATAGTAGCAGATCCTCCTAATCCTTCACTCGTTTGGGAGTTAGAAGATCCTTGGGTACTAATATTTCCAAAAAATCGAGTTAAATCATGGGAACCAATGCTTACTCGTCCCCCATTTCCATTGCTCAAGGCATCCGCTACAATTGTGGATTGATCATTAATGAAGGTACGCGAAGCCGTAGGAAAAAAACCATTTCCTTGATAGTCACTCCCAATTCTAATGGTTCCCCCTCCGTTAGCAGCAGAAGCATCAATTTCTGCGTTCGATAATTGAATATCATTACCAATAATATTGATTTGGGGAAGCGTTGAGGATGATGAATCTAAACTGGTATTTCTGGTATTCAAAAAACCTGAAATTAAAGCCACCCCTCCTTGAGGTGGTAAATTAGCACTCGAAGCAGTGAGTTCTACGGTTCCATCGGGTAAAATATTCACAATAGAAGCTTGATTATTTTCTGCTGTTCCTGTTAATAATTCAGGGAGAGAAAGAGGATTAATGACAGATTGTTCGGTTTCAGAATTCGGGGTAACGGCTGCAATTTCTAAATTGAGTAAATAGCCATCTTGACTTATTCTAACTAAGTTATTTCCTTCAATCGCTGCAATTGTAATTTGTCCTCCTGGTGCGTTTAGAGTTCCGGTATTAATTACATTTCCTCCGACTAAGGTTAAGGTTTGTCCAGAGGAAACGGTGAGTTCTCCTGCATTAATAATATTACCCGGATTGGAGGTGGAAAAAAGAAAGGTATTCGGTTCACCGGAAAGGGCGTTATAATTATTAGAATCTACAGCATTAAAAAACCCTGAATTAAATCCAATTCCAGTGGCAGTTGTAGCGGTAAATGCAGCAGGAACATCTAAACGGGCTCCCGATCCAAAAATGATTCCGGCTGGATTTAAAATGAAGAGATTAGAATTACCTCCGGTGACTTGAATTAACCCGTCAATTAATGAAGGTTGTCCCCCTACTACACGGCTGAGAATATTTTGAATTGAAGGATTAGAAACAAAATTGACCGTTTGACCTTGGGGAACGTTAAATTGAGTAAAACTATGAAATAAATTTCCGCCATCTCCTGAAGCTTGACCTCCACTAATATCGACACGATTTCCTACCGAATTGGTTAGGGTATTGGTACTATTCGCTTCAGGAATAATAGATTGCGCTAAAACTTTATTGAGGGAAAAAATAACCTTTTGATTCCCCCTGAATATTTCCCAAACTCCATTCATCCCAACCGTCCATAATCCTGTCAACGGTAGGGAGATTAAAACTAACTTTAAAAAACGTCCAGGCTGCATAGGGGTTTATGCCTTTAACGAACAATCACGAACCGGAAATCTACAACTAATATCTCGACAGAAGCTACCCAAATAGATTATTCTGATTAAAATCGCATTAATAATATTATAGATTTAAAAACAAAAGTATGCGTTTAATTGGTCTGACCGGAGGGATAGGAACTGGTAAAACGACTGTATCCAACTATCTTGCTAACACTTACCAACTCCCCATTTGGGATGCGGATTTATATGCTAGGGACGCAGTGAAACCCGGTTCACCCATTCTCCAGTCAATTATTCAGCGTTATGGGAACGATATTTTACTTTCTGATGGTAACTTAAATCGCCAACGATTAGCCAGTCTGATTTTTTCAGACTCATCAGCTAAAACTTGGTTAGAACAACAGATTCATCCCTTTGTTCGCAATTGTTTTGTTAACAATATTCAACAATTAAACGCGAAAATCCTCCAAAATCCTGATAGGAACACCCCCCAATATGCGGATGGAGTGTTAGTCATCCCGTTATTATTTGAATCCAAAATGACGGATTTAGTGACTGAAATTTGGGTGGTTTATTCTCCTCCTAAACAACAATACTCTCGATTGATCCAACGAGAAAAAATGATGTCTAATCGAATTTTAACTTTTGAAGAAGCTCAAGCTCGAATTCAAAGTCAAATGTCCTTAGAAGAAAAGTGTCAGCAGGCGGATGTAATTTTATATAATTCTTCAACTTTAGAGGAACTTTTTAAACAAGTAGATGCTGCACTCCAAGGTTAATGAAGCAGTCAAAATCAGAAAATAGCGGGTAAAATAAACATCAGTAAGGTTAGGGGTGAACAGTGAGTCTCCTCACCTTCCTTCATGCTTCTATATTTAATAAGTTTTTTTTCAGGGAATTGAGCTTTTCCTAAAAACCAGATAAACTAGAATAAAATACTAGAGGGAAAATCCTATGACAACCTCTGTACAATTTATTGATGGATTAGATGAAGAAATTAGTGGGATTAGTCTGCGGAAACTCAAACATTCCCAAACAAAAATCGTTGTCTTGGTATTTGAGCGCCTTCAAGCCATAGAACGATTAAGAGCCTATCGCAAGCAAATCACGAATTTGTGGCTCCGGGATGAAGAAGGACAAATTAAAGTCACCCCCAGTGGTGTTAAATTCTTTTTTGCCGAGAATGAGGATCTATCTAAAGTTGAATGTACCTTTGAAGTAGACTCAGAGGAAGTATTTGAACGAGTCATGCGGTTTTTACACCGTTATGCAGATGAAAATGAATTTCAATTTCAGTCTACTTAAAAGAAACTGATTCATTGACATTGAATTCTTAAAAGCTGAGGTTCAAATGCGCGAATTAATCAAAATTCAACAGTTATCTGCTGAATGGATTACTCCTGAACAATTTAAACCCTATGGACAAGTCATTTCAGCCTCGGTTGACAAGAAATTATATAACGAGGAGGATGCCCAACTCAATTTAAACAACGGTATCCCTCGTTTTTATATGATGCGGCTTCAACAAAAAGGTTTAAAATTTCATCACATTACTCGCCACAATCAATGTACTCAATGTTTAGGATCATTAGAAGGAAAAGATTGGTTTATGGCTGTTTGTCCTCCCTCTAAACATGATCAACCCTCCTTAAAGGATTTAGTCGCGTTTCATATTCCAGGCAATTGTTTTATTAAATTAGAAGTCGGAACGTGGCACGCTGGGCCGTATTTTACCCATGAAACCGTTGATTTTTATAACTTAGAATTAACCGATACTAATCTTGTTGATCACTTTACCCACAGTTTTGCTAAAAGTCATAATTTAGAATTTGAAATTGTAGAGAGTAAGTAATAGGCAATAGGCAATGGGTAATAGAAAAGACCGAAAATAAAAGTTTTCTTCCCCATTCCCTATTCGTAATTCGTAATTCGTAATTCGTAATTCGTAATTCGTAATTCGTAATTCGTAATTCGTAATTGCCCATTGCCCATTGCCTCTGTCCTATTTCTCCAATTGTTTCAACGCTTGAAACGTCACGAAGAAAAATCCCAAAGAACCAATAACTGTAATGATTTGAGCAATTAAATTAGCTGTTGCCATTTCATCCATTGTTCATCCTCCTATCAAACTAAACTTAGGATTTCCTATTCTTAAGTTTACCGGATCAAATCAACTCCTAGTTTAAGAACTTAGGACAACTCCCTTCTACACAGAACTAAACAAATTGAATCCCGTATTTCATCCCCGTGTTGAGAAATAATACAAACCCTCGTTCCTGACCTCAAAAGTGTTACAACAAAGGAAAAATCGCCAGGAGAACTCTTACCATGCAATTTCAAACCGCAATGCACGAAGCTTGTTATAACAAAGTTGCCACCTGGATGCGAGAATTATACGGCAAATTCCCTTGCGCTAGGGAAGATGTCCCTGGATTAGCAATGGTCATGGGTTCAGCATTGGTTGAGGTATTTGTGTTTCCTTGGGAAAAAGATGATGCTGTTATTAATGCCCGGTCTTATGTTGTAACCGATGTAGAACTTTCCCCAGATTTACTACATTTTCTGCTTCGAGAAAATAACATTATGAGATTCGGGGCTTTTGGAATTGATGAACACGGAGACATTGTTTTTGAACATACCATTGTTGGCTCAACTTGTGATAAACTGGAGTTAGAAGCTTCTGTGAATGCGGTGTTAGAAATTGCCGATGAATATGATGATAAAATTGTAGAACGTTGGGGAGGAAAAAGAGCATTAGATCGCATCGCTAGTTAAAAAAACTATCATTTTAGGGGCGGTTTTACTTCTATTTTTTCAGTCTTGATTAATTTGATAAATCCGCCCATCGTCATCATATTTTAAAGCGGGAATGGTGCTGAACTTAGCATCATTAAATCATTCAGTCCCCTGAGAACCTCTTCGTCGATATTGTCGAACCGAGCCTAAAAAAATTTTAATTAATCCTGAAAACTTCCGTTTAGGATGTGAAAGATTAATATTATATTGCATACAATCAACACCGTGACTTAACCGTTAGATTCCTACTTCAACTATGAAAAAATATTTAGCCGGACTGATCTTACCGATTCTTTGTTTCTTATCTCCAACGGTAGCAAATGCTCAAGTGGAAACCACCCTGCAACCCAATCAAATTACAATTACAGGAAACCGCCTCGAAAAACAACCCCCACGTCAAATTTTTGTGCAAACAAATAGTCCGATTCAGGATTTACGGGTGCTGGTATTAGATTTGAATCGTCAAGATGGAACCACTGTTTTTCCCGCATCAGGTATTGTTTCTAATAAGCAAAATTGGCAGACAATTAAACCCAACCAAATGTTAATTCCACTTGAATTTAACTTAAGTCAAGCCCCCAGTAGTGGCGAATATAATGGAATAATGCGTTTAAGTTATACCGGAGGAGAATTAACCCTTCCCATTACTCTACAAGTTAAAGATTTCTGGTTGCTTCCTGTATTAATATTATTTCTGGGAACTGGATTAGGAATTCTGGTTTCAGTTTATCGCGCTCAAGGAAGACCCCGTGATGAAATTTTAGTGCGGGTTGGACAATTACAAACTCAGATCCAGGAAGATATAGAATTTGGAAAAATCACAGCATTCAAACAATATATTGAAGGGTGTTTAATTGAGATTAAAATGGATTTGCAAACGGAAAAGTGGGAACAAGCGATCGCCACTTTAGAACAAGCTGAAAACGTTTGGAAAAGATGGGTGAAAGGACGAAATGATTGGTTACAACAATTCGATTATTGTCAACAACTCAAACATCAGTTAGAAGATAAAAATCCCAACGATTTAGAAGTAAAAGCCATATTACGGGATTTAGAAGCAACAATTAACGATGTTCCAGAACTGGAAACCCCCGAACAATTCCGAGAACGGTTAGAAAAAATTGCTCAACAGATGAATCAGTCTATTTTGGAGAATCAAAAGCAAGATTTAAAAGCGTTAATTGCCGAAATTCCCTTAGAAAAACGGACTACTATCCTTCCTGAATTTGAACAATTAGAAGCAAAAATTGCCACTGAATCTCTCGCTAATCCCAAACAATTTAAAGCGTTAACAACAGAGTTAAATGATTTAACTGTAAAAGCTCAAGACATCGGAAATGAATTTTCACCAAGAGGAGGGGTAATTTCTAAAAGTCTGTTTGGGTTTACTGGGGTTATGTCTCCTCCTCCAGTGACAAATCGTTCTACAACTTCAACACCAGAAACAACCAAAGCGGGAGTGCGATTAAAGTTATTTACTTGGACAAGTTATGCGATCGCGGTTATCTTTTTAGCCGGAACCGGATTCAGTCAATTATACATTGATAATCCTACCTTTGGTGCTAATCCCTGGAAGGATTATTTTGCATTAATGGCTTGGGGTTTCGGTGCAGAAGCCACCCGCGATGCGATTACAAAAGTTGTTCAAAGTTGGAATTTACCGGGGTTGAAGTGAAACCCAATCACAATACATCAAACCCCATTAAAAATGGCAATTAAATCCGATGAAATAAATGCACCCAACCCGTCTGACCTGGATCAAAAAATACTGTTTGATTAATTAAATCATAGGAATAGTGCAAATTTTCTCCGTTCAGATCGGTTCTATAGCCATCAGGGAACCATTCACCATAGGGGTCATTAACCCAAAATCCCGTTTCATCATAACCCCGTAATAAAATAATATGTCCTTGAGTGGTAAGCTGAGTATGAACGACAACAGGATTTTGGTTTTCTAAGGTTCTTTTTACATCTTCAATTCTGCCTTGCATCGTAAAGTTATCAATGGCAACATCTTTCATCAGAATATTAAAGACTTCTGCTAAGTCAATGCCATTTTGACGATGTAACCCTCTCTGTTCTAATTCAGTATAAAGTTTATCTTTAATTTCGTTATGGGTTCCAGGGTAGCCATAGTGTTTCATGACCATTGTTATGCAAGTTGCAGCACAAGAATCTTGAGGATACCAAATATTAGTATATTGAAAGAAATGCTCAACAGGCAGATTAATAGACATATTGAATATCAAGATAATTGTTTATTTTAATTTACATAAGAACTTAGTCAATATTCGGAAGCAATGATTTAAGAATTGTTAATTAAAATATTAAATTATGGCGGAAATCCAGGGGGGAATGGGATCTCTCTAACTCCACCTCCTTCAGGCCCATTAATTAAAGCTGGCCACATACTCCCAGACCATTCGGGTAAAGCTTTAAGATAATCTGAAAGAGCTTGTGTTTGATTTCCTAGATCATAGTATGCTAGACCTCGAATAAAGTAAGCATTAGCATGGGGTTGCTCATCTAAAAAACGACTATCCTCTTGGGGGTTATATTTTTTCAGTAATTCTTCATGAAGTTTAATTGCATGGTTAGAATCTTCAATCACTTTATCTAAATCTTTTGTATTCTTTGACAATTTAGAAAAATCATAATAGGTCAATCCTCGAATTGCATATAAGTCGGGAAAATCAGGATATATTTTAATAACTTTGTTAATATTCTCAAGTGCTTCTTGATAGTTTTTTTGCTTATAATGAGCTAACCAAAGACCATAGTAAGCTAAAGCTTTTAATGAATTGTCGCTAGAATTCAACTGAATAACTTGATTCAAGTCCTCAATGGCTTTTTGATTATTGTTACTATCTAAGTAAATTAGAGCGCGTTGATGATATAAAGAACCATCATTAGGATTGGTTTTTATTTTTTCAGTTAAATTTTTTATCAGACTTGAATATTCATCACTAAAAACAGGACATGGATTGATTGCATTAAGAACATAAGGATATTTTTTATAAAAAAATGGGTCATTCCGAATAGCATTCTTGAAATCATCAATCATGCTAAAAAATATATTTTCATTAAAAATACCCTTTTCAATCGCTTTATTAATTGCTTCCTTTGAATTCCTTTTTCCATAAGCAACGGAAAAATGAGAAGGTATTTTATAATAACTTAAATAACCCCTTAAATAATAAGCATTAGCAAAATTTGGATTAAATTTTATAGCTGAATTTGAATTATCGTTAATATTAGATAACAGTATGTTAGGGTTACTCCCTTTGCTTGATAGCTCGTTAAAAAAATGGTATGGATTTTTAGGTTTAGAATTTGCTAATTCAAAGTAAGCTGACGCTATAGATTTACTGAGAGTGCTTTTATTTTTATTATTAAGATCAATTGCTCGGTTAAAATCATTAATAGAGCCTTGATAATCTCCTAGTTGAAAACGAATTTTTCCTCGTTTTATGTAGGCTATATCTGAAGCAAGAATCAAAGTTTGAAAATTCTTAACTTGTTCCTCATCAATAGTTGAAGTGGGGCAAATATTTGAACGATCATTAGAGTTGTTCCCAAGATTTTCGATTGATAAAACTTGATTAGCGATTTTTAATTGGGGATCTAATATTAAATATTTACCAAAAGATTCAATAACTTTTGTTTCATCATCATACAGAGGATCTTTAGATAAATAGCTTGCTAAGGTATAATAATCCCAACTTTGAGATTGCTCTAAAGAAAGTTTCTCTTTTTGGCTTAATCGAATAATATTGAAGGCATAGATTAACCCTAATAATTCTACCCCAGCCAAAAATGCTAAAATCAATATTAAGATTTTTTGATGGTTGTGTTTTAAACTAGCTTTAAAATTATTGATCAGGTTTTTCATGGCTAAAATCTCCATTTTTAATTAAATTGTTACATGAATTAAACTGATTAGCTTCCTTCTGGTAATGAGATACGATATATCCCTTTGACCAAGTACAGCTTTGTAACAACAATTGCTTTAGGTTTAAATTTCGCAAAACGACTAAATTATCCTGACTAGCTGAAGCTAAGTAGGTAGGCTCTATAAAACCTCCCTATGTAAACGATTGTAAATCGCTCTAACGGTCTCTCATGGCTGATCTAAGCCTCCTTTACATATTGTTACATGGAAAAGTTTAATCCCGCCTACCTACTTAAGGTTTGACTATCAGGGCTTAAGCTAACACCATACAGATAATTAGTTTCAGGTATAGTCTGTAATAAATTTCCCGCTAAATCCCATAATTTTATGGTTCGGTCAAAACTAGCTGATGCAAGAGTTTGACTATCAGGAGTAAAATTAATATCGAGGATACTCATATTATGTCTAAGAACATTCGTTAAAGGAATTGCTTCACCATCAGGTTTCCAGAGTTTTATCGTTCCATTCATGCTGGCTGATGCTAAAGTCTGACCCGGGGTTGAAGTAATTGTATATAAAGCTTATAATTGCTATAATTAGCGAAGAATAGAAACCATGTTTCTGATTCTTTCTCATGCGATCGCACTGTTATTAATCCGATGAAATAGATGTACCCAACCCACTTGACCTGGATCAAAAAATACCGTTTGATTAATTAAATCATAGAAATAGTGCAAACTTTCTCCGTTCAGATTGGTTCTATAACCATCAGGGAACCATGCACCATAAGGATCATTAACAAAGAATCCTGTTTCATCATAACCCCTTAATAAAATAATATGTCCTTTAGTAGTAAGCCGAGTATGAACAACAACAGGATTTCGGTTTTCTAAAGTTCTTATTACATCTTCAATTCTGCCTTGCGTGGTAAAGTTATCAATGGCAATACCTTTCATCAAAATATTAAAGACTTCTGCTAGGTGAATTCCATTTTGACGATTTAACGCTCTTCGCCCTAATTCATTATAAACTGAGTCTTGAAGATCTTTATGAGTATTTCCAGGGTAGCCATAGTATTTCATAACCATCATGATACTCGTTACAGCACAAGAATCTTGAGGATACCTGATATCATCAATTTGACGGAAATGGGGAATAGGAAGATTAATCGACATATTAACTATGAAATCAGTATTTATTTTATTTTACATGGGAAATCAGTAAATATTCAGCTTCAATTGTTCAAAAACTGTTAATTAATATATCCAATCAAGGCGGAAAATATTCTGGTGGGGGGATTGTACTAACTCCACCTCCTTGCTCCCCTTGAACTAAATTAGGCCACATACTACCAGAATGGAGATTTAAAGCTTGAAGATAATCTGAGAGTGCTTTTTTTTGATCTCCCTGGGCATAGTATGCTAAACCTCGAATAAAGTAAGCATTAGCATGGACAGGATTATTCAAAATATCAGATAAAAGAATAGCTAATGAATAACCTAAAGAACTGCTATCCTTTAGGGAGTTATTTTTTTTCATTGATTCTGGCTTTATTTTTTTCACAGATTCTTTATATATTTTAATTGCTTGGTCACAATCTTGAATCACTTTTTCTCTACCTTCTTCATTTTTTAAAAAATCATAATAGGTTAAAGCTCGAATTGCATATAAGTCTGCAAAATCAGGATGTATTTCAATTGCTTGACTAATATCTTCAATAGCTTTTTGATAGTTTTTTTCTTTATAATATGCTAACCAACGAACATAGTAAGCTACAGCTTTTAATTGATTATCATTTGAAGAAAAATTAAGAGATTTGTTCAAATCTTCAATAACTTTTTGATTGTTGTTACTCTTTAAGTAAATCAAGGCTCGTTTATAATATAAATAAGGATCATTAGGCTCATTTTTTATTTGTTCTGTCGCAATTTCTATCAAGGTTGGATATTCATCACTAAAAACAGGACACGGATTAATTGTATTAATAGGATAACGTCTATAGAAAAATGGATCATTCCGAATAGCATTAGTTAAATCACTAATCATATCATGAGTTATCTGGTTCTTAAAAATGCCCATTTCGATCATATTATTGATTTCGTTTGATTTTATATCTTTTACCGATTTATCAGTATGAAAGTTCAAGCTAATTTCCTTAAGACCCAGATAACCTTTTAAATAATAGGCATTAGCGAAATTGGGATTATATTTTAGAGCGTCTTTTGAATGATCTTTGAGATTAGTTCGCAGAGATGATGGATTATCTATTTGGAGTAAGAGAGCATCTGGAATATGTTGATTTTCATATTTAGGATTTCCTAATTCAAAGTAAGCTAAGGCTCTGGCTTGATTTAATTGATCTGTATTGTTTGAATTGAGAGCTTCAGCTTTTTTAAAATCATTAATAGCTCCTTTATAATCTTCTAAATAAAAACGAATTTTCCCTCTCTTAATATAGGCTGTATCAGAATCAAATTTAAGATCTGAAAAACTGTTGACTGTTTCTGGGTTAATAATTGAACTCAAGCAACTATTTCGATAATCATGAAATTGCTGACTATCTAAATTGTTATAACGACGTACTTTATCGTTTGATAAAACAATCGGATCAGCTATTTTATTAAATAAAGCTTTATTAGCAATTTCTAATTTTGGATCTAATATTAAATATTTACCCAAAGATTCAATAACTTTTGTTTCATTATAATAAAGAGAATCTTTAGATAAATAGCTTGCCAAGGTATAATAATCCCAACTTTGAGATTGCTCTAAAGAAAGTTTTTCTTTTTGGCTTAATCGAATAATATTGACAGCATAGATTAACCCTAATAATTCTACCCCAGCCAAAAATACCAAAATCAATATTAAGCTCTTTTGATGGTTATTCTTTAAAACGGCTTTAAAATTATTGAGCAAGTTTTTCATGGCTAAAATCTCCAGTTTTAATTAAATCAGGGCATAAATTAGACTGATTAGCTTCCTTATGGTAATGAGATACGATATATCCCTTTGACCAAGTACAGCTTTGTGACAACAATTGCTCTAGGTTTAAATTTCGCACAACGACTAAATTATCCTGACTAGCTGAAGCTAAGGTTTGACTATCAGGGCTTAAACTAACACCATACAGATAATTAGTTTCAGGTATAGTTTGTAATAAATTTCCCTCTAAATTCCATAATTTTATGGTTTGGTCAAAACTAGCTGATACAAGATTTTGACCATCAGGAGTAAAATTAATATCGAGAATACTCATATTATGTCTAGGAACATTTGTTACAGGAATGGCTTCACCATCAGCTTTCCAGAGTTTTATCGTTCCATCCATGCTGGCTGATGCCAATATCTGACCATTAGGGCTAAACGTTACTTTTGTGACTGAACCTTCATGGGCATTAATAGTTTTAATTAAAGACCCTTCAAGAGTCCAGAACTGAATGTTGCCATTTTTACTCCCAGAAACAAGAGTATTCCCATCAGGGCTAAAGATTACATCCCAAACAGGATTTTCAACATTTAAAGTCTTAATCAAGGTTCCGTCTAGTTTCCAAAGCTTAATGGTTCCATCCTCACTCGCAGAGGCTATCATCTTATCTTGAGAATTAATACTAACACTCACAACCTTACCATTATGTCCTTCAAGGGTGTCAAGTAAACTCCCTTTTTGGTTCCACAACTTCACAGTTTTATCGCTACTCGCAGAAGCAATCATTTCTCCATCAGGACTAAAACGAACCTTGATTACAGGTTTTGTATGTCCTTTTAAAATATGTAGTAAATCTCCATTCGGTTTCCATAATTTAATTGTTGTATCTTGACTTGCAGAAGCAATGATTTGACCATCAGGAGAGAAGCTAACACCCATCACTGGAGCATCGTGTTTAAGCAGTTGAGGATGTATCCCTTCCCATCTCCATAACCGAATAGTTTGGTCTGTACTGGCTGAAGCTAATGTCTGACCATCAGGACTAAAACGAACCCCTACGACTGGAGCTTTATGACCTTCTAAAGTTTGTAATAGTTCTCCAGTCTCAACCTTCCATAGTTTAATGGTATTATCAGCACTAGCCGAAGTAACCATCTTGCCATCAGCGCTAAAATCAACTTCTAAAACTTTATCTTCGTGTCCCGTTAATGTTCTCATTAATGTTCCATCTTTGGTTCTCCAAAGTTTAATGGTTTTGTCTGCACTAGCTGAAGCAATTATATCACCATCGGGACTAAAACTAGCTTCTAAAACTTTATCTTGATGTCCGGTTAATGTCTTGATTAATGTTCTATCTTTTGCATTCCAAATCTTGATGGTTTTGTCTGCACTAGCAGAAGCAATCATATCCCCATCAGGGCTAAAGCTAACACTAATCACTTCATCTGTATGCCCTAAAATTTGATGCAAAAATTTTCCTGTTTCGGCATCCCACAGCTTAATACTTTTGTCTGCACTGGCAGAGGCAATAATGGGCAAAGTAGGATGAAAACTCACATCATAAACTTTTAAATCATGGGCTGGAATCGTTCGTAATAAATCCCCCTCTTTGCTCCAAAGTTTAATAGTTTTATCTGCACTTGCAGAAGCAAGAGTTTGACCATTCGGGCTAAAAATCACTCGATAGATCTCGGCTTCATGCCCTGATAAAGATTTTATGAGTTGACCGTCTACTGTCCAAATTTTAATAGTCTTATCCCGGCTAGATGAAGCAATCGTTTGGTGATCCGGGCTAAAACTGACACTGATTACGGCATCTGTATGATCTTCTAAACGATTAGTTTCTCGAATATTATATAAAACTTGATTTAATTCAGTTAAAACTTTAATTTTCAAAGAACTAGGAGCTAAAAAAGATATTGCTTTTACCATTTCCCCTGCTTTGATACTTTCCATCAAAGCATCTAAGTCTTGATTATCAGCAAACAAAGCCTGAGAGGATTCACTGAGAGCTTTAATCGTTTGGAGTCTTGCTTGTAAAGCTTGATGAGCAGAAAAAGTGGTTAAGCCAGCCATTAACAATAATGAAACGATTAAGGTTCTAGTTTTAGATTTTTCAGCTTTTAAGGCTTTGTGTTTATTATTATTAGCAATTTTTTCCTGTTCCAACCGTTCTCGAATTAACTCTAATTCCCGTTCTTGAGCTTCTATTTCTCGTTGTTTTTCATCCTCTATTGCCGTTTTACTTAATTCCACTAACGCGACTAATTGCTCATCACTCCCTAATTCTATTGCATCAGAACTATCTAACCAATGTTGGGCTTCAGCGAGTTCAAACTCATCCAATAATCCTCCTTTATCTTTCCCTAATCTCACCCATTCTTCCACTTTTGCTATTAGTCTGCGGCGGGTTTGTTCCGCTTCTCGACGTTCAATAATCCAATCTTGTAACTGGGGCCAACTGCTAATTAAAATTTCGTGGGCAATATCAACTTTTCGGGTTTTATCCTCTTTTCCACTTAGAGTTAATAACCGACGATCTGCTAAATAACGTAAGGTTTCTTCAAAGATTTGATCATTATCTCCTCTGGCTTTTAAAGCTTCTACAGATTCTTGTCTTCGGGTATCTGCCCGCCCTTCTCCAAACTGAATTAAACGTAAAAATACCCGACGGGCGATGATTTGTTGTTCATCAGTTAAACGAGCGATCGCAGCATCCCCCTGTCGCGCGATCGCCACTTGAATTCCAGTCAATTGATTATTAGTATTAGATACTGTATTATGATAAGATAAGACTAAAGCTTCATAGGCTCTTAAGGGTAAATATCGCCGTTCTATTTTTTGCCATAATAAGACTAATGTTTCTTGTAATAACGGTAAAACTCCAGGTTCACTCGCGGCTGTTATAATTAATCGTTCTAATAATGCCGATTCGATAAAAACACCCGCCTTTTCCGCCGGTTTCAGAATGGCTTCTTGCAGTCCCGTTTGATCTAAAGGTAACACTTCATACCGATGGGCTTTAATTTCTCTCCAGAAAGTAGCAGATTCCATCAGTTGAGGATAAAAATCTGCTCGAACCGTTAAAACAACATAAACATTAGGCTGTTTATAGAGATTTAATAGGATTTCTTGAAACGGAATAGCCTCTTGAGGAGAGAGGGTAAAAACTTCTTCAAATTGATCAATGACTAATAGGTATTTTTGGGAAGGATGGAATTTTGTTGTGATAGCTTCATCGGAAGTTGGATCGCAGCCTAATGTTGTGCTTAATGTCGTTATCGGTGTTGTACCGGGACGCATGGAATAGATTTGCCAGGGTTCTTTTCCTAATAATTGGGTTTTTTGCAGCTGGGGAATTAACCCAGCAAAAACCAGGGAAGATTTACCGCTTCCCGATGCTCCAATGACGGCTAAAAAGGGAAATAATCGTAACTGTTGAATTAAATCATTAACTTCTCGTTGTCGTCCAAAAAAGCGATCGCTATCTTCTGATTTAAAGGGAACCATCCCCGGATAGGGACAATCAGGAATAGTGGTTAAAGTCGGAACCGGTTTTTTGAAATCTTCACAAATTCGTTGAATGACTTCCTGTTGTTTTGTCGCATCCGTCGCATCCAGATACCCTAACATTTCTAGGCGCATGGGTAATTCTTGAACAGGATGCAAAATAATCACAACAGTCGGCCAAATATCCGTATGGCGTCCGTAGATTTGGGAGAGTAAATTAACAAATTCTGCAAAATTATCGTTTAAATAGGCGGGGGAAATTACTAATAAAGTTCGTTCACTATTTTTAACCGCACTTTCAAATTCAATTAATCGCGGTACACCTAAACGAAACATCGCCTCGGAATGACAGGTTAATCCGGCTTCTTTTAAAGCGTTTAATAAATAACCTTCTACCCAGGCGCCATCCTCGTCTGCGTAGGAAACAAATACAGAATATTGTTTTGACATAGCAATCCCTCTGGTTTGTTTGGGGGTGAAAACGGTATTCAATGCGCTCGATTCACCTGCTTTCTATTACAGTGCTATAAAAGGAAATTCCTGTACAATTGTTTGCGATCGCTTTTGAGATAGGTTCCCCGATTTTCTCCTTCTGTAGAGACGTGCCATGGCACGTCTCTACGTTATCTGGTGTTCCTTAACCCGTTTTAACGGGTTTGTAGGGGCGAGGTAACCTCGCCCTTACGCCTGAAATTTATTTCAAGGCTTTTAGAATTAAGTTGACACCGATGGTTCTGTGTTAACCTTTCCAACCCCTACCCCAAAAATTATTAACTCACCCTGCGGGTTAGGATCGATTAATCACAAGTCTATAACAACAATATAACAGAATTATTGATTGATTTCAATCATTCGTAAAGTCCCGATTCGGTGCGATGATACAGAGGTTGTTTTAACTGTTCAATTAAATTTTGTAAATTTCGTTCACCGCGTCGAGAATTGTCAAGCTTCCGAAGTTTTTCTAATTGTAGGCGTTCGGGCAGTTTAGACGGATCAACGTCCTCTTTTTGTGCACAAACCAAGCGAGCTTTACCTTCTTTAATTCCCAAGTTTTGAACTAAAACATTTTCAAATTCTGCCATATTATTATCTAAGTATAAATTTGATAAAATGACAAGGGTTCGTTTAGAAAACTTAACACCCCGTTCTATATTCACAACCCGTGCGACCCCTAATAAATCCACATCTCCTGAAACCGCAACTTTTAGGTTTTCTGCTTCTAATTTTGGCACTAAGAAATCCCAAACCCAAGTTGAATCAGGGTCTTCATCCACATAACTAATATAAACATCATAGCGAAACTCTTCTTGAGGTTGAGGAGAAACCGGACTTACCCCTTTTTGCCCGCCTAAATAGAGGGTTAGGGGAAAATTTTCCTCAATATCAGATTTAAAAATCGGGTGTTGATTCGGTTGTTCGGCGGTAACTTTCGGTTGTAAATATTCAAAAATATCAAAGATTCTAATTAAGCCATCATTGCTAGTAATTCCTCCTTTTAACCCAGCAATTAAATGTTGAGTAAAAACACTATTATTTGCGCCCCGATTCACATAGGATTGTTCTGTATTCCGAGAGGAGGCGAATATAACCCGACCTTTTCCTTGCACTAATTGATCATAATAATTATCGGGTAATCCCCCTTTAATTTCAGGTGTTGTTACATCTTTCGGTTGACCAATACCCCCAGAGTGACAACAATCAAAAATTACGACTAATTTTCGCGCGGGAATTGCTTTTAATGCGTCTGTAAATTGAGTTCCTGAAATAGCCGTTTCTGCCAAGGATGCACCGGAGGTATAAACCGTATCAACGGGTAATAAATATTCTCCAGCAGTCGGGCCAAATTCAACTTGTCCTCCATGTCCTGAATAATAAATTAATACCGTTGAATCTGTGTTGGTTTTAGTCGATAAATCCGTTAACGCTTGAGTTAAAGCTAATTTTGTGGCTTTTTCATCTAATAATAATTCCACATTTTCAATTAAATAACCACAGAATGAAGGTTCTGTTAATAAACTATAAATATCCTTAGCATCGTTGAGAACCGTTGACGGTAAAGGTTTGATTTTTTGATAATTAGAAATTCCGATAATTAGAGCGTAACAGTTGTTTAGGGTTGTCATATTATTAGGATGGGTGGGCGGGAAGACCCCGCCCCTACGGTAATTTAGGCAGTTTGGGGTTCTAGGAGTTGGTGTTCTTGACGTAAATAGGCTTGAATGAAAGCATCTAATTCTCCATTCATCACATCCTGAATTGCTGTTGTTTCTTCGGAAGTGCGTAAATCCTTCACCATTTGATAGGGATGAAAGACATAGTTTCGGATTTGATTTCCCCAAGCCGCTTCGACTAAATCACCTCGAATTTCTGCGATCGCTTTTGCTCGTTGTTCTTGAGCAATAATTAATAATTTTGCCTTTAACAACGCTAAAGCTTTTTCTTTATTTTGCAATTGAGATCGTTCTTGAGTACAACGCACAGCAATGCCCGTTGGTAGGTGAACAATACGCACGGCTGTTTCAACTTTATTAACGTTTTGACCGCCTTTTCCGCCTGAGCGAGTCGTGGTAATTTCTAAGTCCTTATCAGGAATATCTAACTCAATAGAATCATCCAAAATTGGCATAATTTCCACCCCAGCAAAACTGGTTTGTCGCTTACCATTGGCATTAAAAGGTGAAATTCTAACTAAACGATGGGTTCCTTTTTCCCCTTTTAAATATCCATAGGCATAACGACCTTCAATTTCCAAAGAAGCAGATTTAATTCCGGCTTCATCTCCTTCAGAAATTTCCGTTAAATGTACTTTATACCCCTGAGATTCTCCCCAACGAGTATACATTCGCAACAACATTTCTGCCCAGTCTTGAGCATCGGTTCCACCTGCGCCTGCATTAATCGTTAAAACTGCACCATGTTGATCATAAATTCCTGAAAGCAGTTGTTGTAATTCCCAGTGATCAAATTCTCGGTTGAGTCGAGAAACCGTAGCTGTTGCTTCTTCTAAGAGAGCATCATCGGTTTCTAACTCCAACAGTTCTAAGATGGCTTTGGTATCTTCGAGCGCTTGCTGCCAATCATCCTGTTGCTGCACAATTGATTTAAGATCATTCAACTGTTGAAGGGTTTGTTGTGCTGTTTTTTGTTCATCCCAAAAGTCGGGTTGTGCTGCAATTTGCTCTAAATCTTGAATTTTGGCTTGAAGTGCAGGCAGGTCAAAGATAGTCCTGGGTTTTACCCAGGTGCTCAGATAACAGTTCGATTTCCCGTTTAATTTCTAAAACATCCATTGCGATCGCTAACCGTTTTTCTATGAGTACACTGGCAGGATGCCAATGCTACAAGGTACACTTTTAATTTTAGCGGGAATGATTGCAAATTTGAGTGATCTATTGTTAGTTTTCCCCAGTCGGTCAACCGTCAACAGCCAACAGTCAATACCCAACACCTAAATTATGTCCCGTCAAATTTTCACTGGAAATAGTCCTTTGCGTCAAATGCGTCCCCTGGATCGTTGGGTTGATTTATTATGGTTTTTAGGTTTATTAATAGCAGCATTGACCCTCTATGGGTTACATTTAGGGGGAGTTCCCTTACGAGATTGGGATGAGGGTTTAGTGGCTCAAGTTGCTCGTGAAATTGGACGAGGAACACACAATTGGTTGTATCCAACGCTGCATGGAGTTCCCTATTTTAATAAACCTCCGTTAGTGCATTGGTTAATCGCTTTTGCCTATCAAATGGGAGGAGTTAATGAAGGGATGGCGAGGTTGCCTTCAGCCTTATTAACAGCACTTTCAGTTCCTTTATTATATAGCATTGGTTTAGAATTATTTCGCCATCGCACCTCGGCAATTTTTTCGGCTTTAGTTTATCTAACCTTCTTACCTGTGATCCGTCAGGGACGGTTAGCCATGTTAGATGGAACAATTCTATTTTTATGGTTAATTTTGGTGTGGTGTGTGTTGCGTTCCCGACGGGATTTACGATTTGCTTTGGGATCGGGATTAGCCTTTGGTTTATTATGTTTAACGAAAGGAATCTTTTTAGGATTATTATTAGGAGCGATCGCCTTTTTCTTCCTCTTATGGGATACACCTCGACTGTTAACAAGCCCCTATCTTTGGTTGGGTTTAGCATTAGGGTTTTTTCCTGTTTCTCTTTGGTATGGGGCGCAATGGCTTCATTATGGGCAAGGATTTATTCTGGGAAATTTATTCAATCAATCCCTACAACGGGTTTGGCAACCTGTTGAAAATCATTCGGGGCCGATTTGGTATTATCTATTAGAAATTTTAAAATATGGCTGGCCTTGGCTATTATTTGTACCCCAGGGGTTACGGTTAGCTTGGCAAAATCGGAATTTAAGTTGGGCTAAATTAATCTTAGTTTGGACAGGGATTTATTTTGTAGCTATTTCGGTGATGACGACTAAATTACCTTGGTATGTTTTACCCATTTATCCGGCTTTAGCCTTAGCAGTGGGACGATATTTGGCGGAAGTTTGGCGGGAAGGTGATCGAGATATTGGACTCTGGAAATTAGGAAAAGTTGAACGCGGAAAGCATGAACATTTTGTTAAACCGACACCGGATCAACTTGTCCCCATTTTTATTTTATTAGCTATCATTTCTGGCATTGGATACTGTTATTTTGGAGGAATGTTTTATTTTATTAATTCTAATTTTACCCAGATCAGAGATTTACAATTCACTTTCGGATCATTAATGTTAACTTTTTCTTTTGTGGCCGTTTTAATTAGTCAAAAAGATAGACAGTTTTTAATTGTTTTATTTTGGGGAATGTATTTATCTCTGCTGCTATTTTTTACTTCAAATTATTGGGTTTGGGAACTAAATGAAGATTTTCCCGTTAAACCAGTGGCGGCTATGATTCGGGAAGGAACACCCCTCGGACAAGAAATTTATCTGGATCATCCCTTCGGGCGTCCGTCTTTAAATTTTTATAGCGATCGCCATATTCACGCCGTTGATCATACCACCCTTAAAACGAAATGGCAAACCCTGGATCAACCTTACTTTTTAGTCAAAGCAAATAACCTGAATAAATTACAGTTAAACCCGGTTGAAAAAATTTCTCAAACACCAGATTGGATATTAATCACGAAGAAACGTTAGCAGAAAGAGAACATCATTAAATCAAAGGCTTGTCCGCACTGCTTCGGGTCATCTTATAGTGGTGTGGATTGTTTTAACACTATTTTTAATGAATCAGTTCAGAAAATTTTAAACAATGGACAATCGACAATAGGCTCTTTATTAAGAATTTTTTCTAGGAGTAAAAAGGCGATTTTATCCCGTTTTCATCAAAAGAAAATTAAGGGATTTTATCTCAAATACTTTCCTCAAGTAAAAAATTATGTTAAAGATTAAATTTTTGCAAAAAAATCGGAAGTTCAGACAAATCTCTCTACAATAGTAATTTATAAAATTTGAGTCTATTAGCCCAGTTAAATCAGTTGTCATTAATAATAAGGTTTGGGCCAAAACCCTAAAGGAAGGGGCTATTCATGAATAGTCACTCTTGTCAATTTATTGAGCGGCACTACAGACTCTGTTTTTGATTAACCAGTTAAAAGGATTGTAAGTCATGAATAATCAATACGTTCTCAGTTTTGATGGTAAGGATGATTATGTCTCCATACCTACTATGAATGTTGATTACTCTCAAGGTTTAACCGTAGAAGCTTGGGTCTTATACCATAGTTTCCAGGTTAACTCACGAGTGATCGATTTTGGGAATGGTAAAGACAACAATAATATTGTTTTTGAGAACCTCCTGACAACAAGAAAGCTGATTTTAGTGGTCGCTCACAATAGCGTTCAACAATTCATTGAGTCAGAGGAGGTACTAGAGACAGGGGTTTGGATACACGTAGCAGCCACCATTGATCAATCCGGCAATGCTACCCTGTATAAAAATGGTCAAGTGGTGAAAACTGGCCGGGTTCATCTGCCACTGAATGTGAATCGCACCACAAATTATATTGCCAAGAGTAATTGGGGAGAATCTGTTTTTCATGGCTGCATGACTGAGCTTCGAGTCTGGAATATCGCTCGTTCTGCTGCTGAGATTCAAGCTAGTAAGAATAGTCGGTTAAATGGAGATGAAAAGGGGTTAGTCCAATATTGGCCGTTGAATGAAATCAGTGGAGACACTGTTGTGAATCTCACCAGTAATGGTCATGATGGCACGGTTTATGGTGCTACCCTTGTAGAAGCAAAACCTCAACTTCAGTTGCAACCCGCCACCCCAAAACCAATAGAGAATCTCGAATCCGTCCTCAAGTTTGATAGCCCGGATGATTATGTCTCCATACCCGCGATGAATGTTGATTACTCTCAGGGTTTCACCGTAGAAGCTTGGGTCTTATACCATAGTTTCCAGGTTAACTCACGAGTGATCGATTTTGGGATTGGTCACACCAACAATAATATTGTCTTTCATAACAGACCGACACCAAAAAATCTGTCATTAGTAGTCATCACTAACAATGATGTTGAATATCCCCTTAATTCAGAGGAGATACTAGAGACAGGGGTTTGGATACACGTAGCAGCCACCATTGATAAATCCGGCAATGCTACCCTGTATAAAAATGGTCAAGTTGTGAAAACTGGCCCGGTTCATCTGCCACTGAATGTGAATCGCACCACAAATTATATTGCCAAGAGTAATTGGGGAGAATCTTTTTTTCATGGCTGCATGACTGAGCTTCGAGTCTGGAATATCGCTCGTTCTGCTGCTGAAATTCAAACCTATAAAAATAGTCGGTTAAATGGAGATGAAAAGGGGTTAGTCCAATATTGGCCGTTGAATGAAATCAGTGGAGACACTGTTGTGAATCTTACCAGTAATAGTCATCATGGCACCGTTCACGGCGCTATCCTTGTCTCTGCTAAACCCCAACTTCAGTTGACACGGAAAACCTTTTTAATTAAGAGCAAACTGAATGGTTTGGCGGTTGTTGGTACGCCAAATAATCCAGCAACAACAGGAGCAGTGGATAGCCAAAATCCCATTCAACGGTGGACTATCACTGCCGATGGCGTGATTAAAAATGAAGCCGGTTTTGTACTCGATTATCAATACTATAATCATCCTCTCTATTATATCGTGATGGCTAATCGCATACAAGGAACTCAGGGTTCACCCTCTCAACAATGGCGAATCGAAAATGGAGTAATTAAGAATAAACAAAAAGCTGATTTAGTGTTAGATATTGCTGGCTGTAATCCCGCTCCCAATACGGAAATTTTAGCGGCTCCTGGCATGGGTGGATTAAACCAACAATGGGAAATTGTATCGGTTTAGAAATTGATTTTCTTCCCCCTTTCTCCCCTGAATTCAGGGGAGAAATAGAGTATAAGTTTAACTTTTAGGGGAATATCAGCCTAATTTTCTATAAATTGAAAGGACTTTTTTAGAGATATTAACTATCACAAAAAAACTATTTTGAATTGAAAAGTTTTTAAAAAACAGAAATCCTAAACTTTATTTTTCTTCATTAACTCACTGATTTTACCAATTTTTTTCTTAGGGTTTTGGGGGGAGAAGCGTTTAGTTTCAGCAGAATAATTCCAAGGGATGGCTTCTGGGTCACGTTGATAACTCCAGTCAGGAAATTCTGGTTTGGTTTTCCACTTGCTGAGGGTATTGGGATGCACCCCTAAGCGTTGGGCGAGTTCCGACTGGTTCAATGTTAAGGGTGAAACGGTGCTGGATGTAGGTTTAACTGGAAATAAAACCACGGATTTCGGGTTTTCCGCAGGAGGGGAAGGGAGAGGGTCATCAGCCGTTGTGGAGGGTTGGGCGGTAGGAAAATAATAAATCATTCCTCCAGCGTCAGTAATTTCATACTGGGCGGCGAACTCGGTGGCGCGTTGGTCGAGATAGGCTTGGACTTTCGTACCCGACTGTTTCGAGTGCATCGCTAAATCTAAGGCTGTGATGCGTCCTTGGTTTTCCCGAATGAGTCGATAAAAAACTTCATCCAAGGTCGCTAATTGATGTTGTTGACGCTGTTGATAATATTTCCACATCTGCCAAGACCCCCATGCGCCAACGGTTAAAATGGCTAAGGGGAATGCTTTCTGAAGGACAAACAAAACCACCGCAATGGGGAGGATAACCGTCAGATATCCCCGTTCAGGCGGGTTGAGGTTTGGGTTTGAGTCTGACATGGATAAGACGTTAGCAAAGGTAACATCTTCAAATATTGAATAAAAAGTCTATTTTTGCAAGGTGGGCGTTGATCAACCGTAACCTATCCCATCAGTTATCTATTATTAGTAAAGACTATATGGTTAAGTGACCCTCTAGGGGATAAAACTATGAACTTGACAAACTGTCTTTTGACGGGTTTATCTAGGGGGTCGAAAATGGGTCGGGTCTATTAAGTTTCTTCTTTTATTTAGCAACTGGCTGTCCTGAACCAGTCCAGCTTGTTGTATCTGCAAGGGTTCGTAGGAGACTAGCTTGTATGAAATCTAAATTGCCTTATGTTTTTGCTGCTTCACTCTTGGCTGGGTTATTAGATTGGAGTGTCATTACAAAACCAGCTTACTCAGAAACCCCATTAGCTCAAACTACGGAAAAGGCGACAGAATCAAGAGCACTGTTTATCAATTTGACCAGTGATGATACATGGACGGCAAGTATGGCGATTTCTATTGCCCACAATGCCTTGCGAATGGGACATCAGCCTGTCACCATCTTCCTTAATGTTCGTGGGGTATATCTGGCTGATAAACGGCGATCTCCAGCAACAGAAGGTAATGGTGATTTAACGATTCATCAAAGGCTACAAAAGTTTATAGAGGATGGGGGAACAGTGATTGCTTGTCCCAGTTGCTCTCGCAAAGCTGGCTTAACTCAGGAGGATTTTATTGAAGGTGTTGTACTTGGACAAGAGGGAGGAATATTGCCACTTCTTTTTGCTCCGAATACGGTAACGATCTCATATTGATTCCTAAAATTAGCTCCTCTCGTGATCAATCACAATCTTCTCAGTTAACTTCTGTTTAAAATATAATAGGCAATAACTATGACTCAAGAAATACGTCAAAAAATCGTTACTTTAGCCCAACAGTTACCAGATGAATTGTTACCAAAAGCCCTAGCTTCTTTGAATTCTATTGCAGAAAAAGCACAGAAGACTCCCTCGGAGCATTCCTCAACTCTTAATCAGCCTGAATTTGACAAAGTAATGCAAATTTATAAACAAGGCAGTGAAAAGTATAAAAATGCGTTACGGGAATTAGCCAAGTGAATGAACCGTTATCTAGTTCTTAGAAACCGGGTTTCTACATTAGATTCATTATAAAAAATCAAGATGTCTTGAGAAACCCGGTTTCTGTGAGTCATTTACAATTTTTTAGAAACCGGGTTTCTACATTAGATTCATTGTAGGAAATGAAGATATCTTGAGAAACCCGGTTTCTGTGAATTATTTACAGAATTCCGTCTTTTTTCGCCATTGAAACCATTAAATCAACAACCCGACAAGAATAACCCCATTCATTGTCATACCAAGCCACAATTTTGAAGAAATTAGAATTCAGTTCAATACCTGCTTTAGCATCAAAGGTACTGGAACTGGGATCAGTGGTAAAATCTGAAGAAACCACTTCATCTTCAGTATAACTTAAAACCCCTTTCATCGGGCCTTCGGCTGCTGCTTTCATCGCGGCACAAATTTCCGCATAGGTCGTGGCTTTTTCCGTGCGGAAGGTTAAGTCAACCACTGACACATCGGGGGTCGGAACTCGAAACGCCATCCCCGTCAGTTTTCCTTTTAACTCCGGTAAGACTAAGGTAACAGCTTTCGCCGCCCCAGTAGACGCCGGAATAATATTTTGGGCTGCGCCACGTCCACCCCGCCAATCTTTCTTACTAGGGCCATCAACGGTGGGTTGAGTTGCTGTCATGGCGTGAACCGTTGTCATTAACCCTTCGGCTAACCCAAAGTTATCTTGTATCACTTTAGCAACGGGAGCTAAACAGTTGGTGGTACAACTGGCATTTGATACAATTAAATGGGCTTGGGGGTCATATTCTTCATGGTTGACCCCAACTAATAAGGTTTTCACTTTATCCGGGTCTTTGGTGGGGGCGGAAATAATCACCCGTTTTGCACCTGCTTCAATATGTTTGTAAGCCCCATCATAATTGGTGAATAACCCTGTACATTCCACCACATAATCAACGGTATCTTCTTTCCAAGGGAGTTGGGTGGGATCTTTGATAGCGGTACAGCGAATAAAACGTCCATCCACCAGGATGCCATCTTCTTTGGCTTCTACCGTACCGGGAAACACCCCATGAGTCGAGTCATATTTGAACAAATAAGCTAAGTTATCTGGGGGAACTAAATCATTAATTCCCACAAATTCCACATCGGGGTTATTAATGGCAGACCGCATGACCAAACGACCAATGCGACCAAACCCATTAATTCCTACTCTTAACGGCATATAATTTACTCCTTTTGACCAAATGAAAAGTAACCTGATTGTTCAAGCCACAACTAGGGATAGACTGTAGCACAAGTCTTGATTGTTCAGGTTAATTCTTCCTGTTATCTTAAGAAAATGCCTCTCTGAATCCAGATTTTTTTAAGATAAAATAGAAGAAATTTCAGGAACAGGAGATATTGTCTGGAAATCTAAAAAAACTTTTTTGACCGAACGTTAAGAAAGGATAAAAAAAACTAATTTTATCGCTTAAGGTGTTAACAAATTGGGAAAAAATCGGTAGGATTCAAGTGTAGACAATTTGGCTTCAGCCAAAACTAAATATGAACAAACGTAAACGGATTGGCATTCTAACCAGTGGAGGAGACTGTCCCGGTCTCAATGCCGTGATTCGAGCCGTTGTCAATCATGCCACATCTGAATATAACTGGGAAGTGCGAGGCATTCCCTATGCGACTCAGGGGCTGATTGAACGGAAAAGTGTTGTATTAAATTCTTATGGTTTAGAACGGCATGGTACTGATCCTTTATTAAGTATGGGCGGAACGATTTTAGGTTCCATTAATAAAGGAGATACAGAAGGCAATACAGATGATGTTATTCAGGGATATTATGATTTAGGACTTGATGCCCTGATCGCCATTGGCGGTGATGGTAGCCTTGCTATTTTGCAGAAACTGGCTGAAAAAGGCAATTGGAATTTAGTCGGTGTTCCCAAAACCATTGATAATGATGTCGCCCATACAGAATTATCCGTTGGGTTTAACTCCGCCGTTACGACAATTTTAGATTGTTTAGATCGGTTGAGTTATACCGCCGCCAGCCATGACCGGGTGATGGTGGTGGAAGTGATGGGACGGACAACGGGACATTTAGCCTTAAATTCGGGGATTGTTGGGGGGGCGGATGCGATTTTAATCCCAGAAATTCCCTATTCGATAAAAACCCTATGTAAACAGATTCGAGAACTCCGCAACCTCTATGGCCGCAAATTCGCCATTGTTGTTGTTGCAGAAGGGGCAAAAACCGCCGATGGGGAAAGTCGATATTATAAAGATGCCCTGGGAGAAGTGCGACTGCGGGGAATTGGGGAATATATTGCCACGGAAATTGAAAATAATATTGGGGTAGAAGCGCGAGTGACTGTCCTGGGTCATGTTCAACGGGGTGGAGCGCCTTCAGCCTTGGATCGATTAATTGGGACAGCCTTTGGTAAGGTGGCAGTAGATTTAATTGCGGAGGAAAAATATGGCGTGATGGTGGCTTGGAAAAACAACACTGTCGCCACCGTTCCCCTGGCGCGGGTGTTTGCAGATAGCCCCCGACTGCTCAATCCTAACGGATTTTGGGTAGAAACCGCTAGATCCCTGGGAATTTATGTCGGTGAAGAAGTCGATTGTAGTGAGGATGGTTCAGGGATCTCAAATCTCAATGGTTTGAAACCCTCTGAATTAGAAGTGATGAATCAGATTAATTAAGTTTAAAGAGAATGTTTCATCCGACGTAAACGATCTGAATAACTCTTGAGAACTTCTAAGGCAAACATGGGCGTTTGCTGAACTGCAAACAAAAATCGAGATTGATCCATAATTGCTAAAAGACAATCGGTTTTAGCAATAGCAGTAGACGCTCGTGTTCTATCGGGTTGAACTAAGGCTCCTTCCCCAAATACATCTCCCGCAATCAAGGTTTCTACGACTTTCCCATTCACCCATAATTCAATTTCACCTTGGAGGATGCCAAACATGACATCCCCCAATTTTCCCTCTTCAAAAATAACTTGACCTGCGGCATAGTGTTGTTCGGGTTGTTTAACAAACAGTTTGACGGTTTCGGCGGGTTGCAGCATTGAATTGAAACTCCCATTCAGTGTAAATAGAGATTCTTATTAATTTTTATTTAATAATATCCCAATTCCATTATGCTAAGATTCAAAATTAAGTCATAATTGGAAGAATTTTATGATGGCTGCTAATATCATTTCTCCCAGCTTAACGATTCCGGCATTAGAAAACGGAGATAAGCTCTCTCGTGCTGAATTTGAGCGTCGTTATCAAGTAATGCCTGATGTGAAAAAAGCGGAATTAATTGAAGGAATTGTTTATATGTCATCTCCTGTTAGAGCAAAACGTCACGGTAAACCCCATGCTCAAATTATGGGTTGGATAGTTGCGTATGAAGCTGCTACGCCGGGAGTGGAAGTATTGGATAATACTACAGTGCGCCTTGACCTGGACAATGAACCTCAACCCGATGCACTGCTAAGAATTGAAACGGGAGGACAATCACGCATTAGTGAAGATGATTATATTGAAGGTGCACCAGAATTAATTGTAGAAATTGCAGCTTCTACTGCTTCCTACGATTTACACCAAAAATTTAATGTTTATCGTCGCAATGGAGTACAAGAATATCTAGTTTGGCGAGTTTATGACCGTCAATTTGATTGGTTTAGATTAAATGAAGGAGAATATATTCAACTTGAGCCTAATAAAGATAATATAATTTGCTCTCAATTATTCCCTGGATTATGGTTAGATAAAGCTGCTTTATTAACAGGGGATTTAGCTAAAGTATTAGCTGTTTTACAAGCAGGTTTATCAACTATAGAACATCAAGAATTTGTGAAAAAAATGTCCGCTTAAAGATTAGCATCAAATGAATGATCACTCTTTTAATTAAAATTCAAAATATCAGAAACCTTCAAGTTGAGTTGGCTAAATCCAGGCGATCGCACTAAATCATCGTTACTAAAATTACCTACCGTTGTATAAACATTATCCACCAGTTCTAATACCAAGATAGTTTGAGTTTGGGGATCAATAATCCAATATTCAGGAATACAACAATCTTGATACTGAATTCTTTTAGCAATGTAGTCCCTTTCTTTTTGTATCTCTCCAGGGCTGACTATTTCCATAACCAACAGAGGCGGTGCCATGTTCAGACGAATCGTGTTACGCTTTGATAGTTGTTGAATATGTTCTTCTCGGATAATAGTAAAATCAGGATAGCGGTTTTTCGGTTCGCCTCTGACTTCTAGTTCTAACCCGTGTCCTCTAACGCGATCACTTCCTAACATTAAGGCAAAAATCATAAAAAGACGATTAGCAATTTGGATATTAAACCCTAATTCTGGCGGCACTTCTATCAATTCTCCATTAAATAGTTCATAGAGTTTTTCCGAATTATCGTCATATATTAGGTATTCTTCAAAGGTTTGAAAGCGAGGTTTAATGGTTAGCATCTCATATCTATTCCCTGAACGTTTAACCCATTATAGCTTAACTCAATAGCATCCTGTTTTTCTATCACTAGGGAACAGCTTAGGAGACTATTGTGTCATTAGACATTACAGGTCGCTTGAAACCGATTGTCAGCTATTTTATAATCATAGCAAACCCAAGGAGAAGAACCCAACCCGATGCTACTAGAGTAGTAAGCTGTTGGTGGAACAGGCTTCTAGCCTGTTGACTGGTTGACGGGTGACGGGCAAGATGCCCATCCCACATTTTATATTTAATACAAAAGAAACTGCGATTTACAAACAGTTGTCAAGATTAACTGATCGCCAACCCTAAAAACCTGTTTAGATGTCAATTTTAATGGGTGAAAAGTTTGGTTAATAGGCAAAATAATTAAAATAGAGGTAAGTTTAAAATAAATTCGGGTAAAACATTTTCCCCTGATAAAGTTGTGGGTAATTGGACAATTTCAAGAGGTTGATGAAGACGATAAATTTCTACTTGTTGTGCTTGAGGATTAATTAACCAACCTAAACGCAAACCACTGTTAAGATATTCCTGCATTTTTGCTTGAAGTTGGGTTAGGGAGTCAGTACGAGAACGTAATTCAATCACAAAATCAGGACATAAGGGGGGAAATTTTTCTTGTTCTTCTGCTGTTAGTAATTCCCAACGTTCCTTCGCAACCCAAGCCACATCAGGAGAGCGATCGCCGCCATTAGGTAAACGAAAGATAGTAGAAGAACTAAACACTTTTCCGAGTTGAGTTTGACGATTCCAACTCCAAACTTCACCGTTTAAATCTGATTCTCGATTACCACTGACTCCACCAACGGGGGGCATAATTATCAATTCTCCTTTAGCGGTTCTTTCCAACTGCCAATTTTCATTATCTTGGCAAAGTTGATAAAATTGATCATTGCTTAAGGTAACATTTTTGAAACTTAAAATAATAGGTTCTGAAGTAATCATTTTGCCCTCCCAATACTAGGGGATACAGAATAATCGTTTTATTGTACTGATTTTTAATAAATATTGGCTGCAATTTATATATTGTAACATTTTATTTAAAAAAATGCTATTCCTTGTGACCCTAAAGCAGTAGAAGAATAGGAGAGAATATTAAAGAATTGAGATTGCACCCTGATTAATTTTAGCAATCTGCTAAAACAATAATCCGATCTTGAGGGGAAAATTTTACCCATTCATCTTTCTTGGGATTCAGTACAATTCCGTAACCTCTCGCTAAATTTTGAGCATCCTTTAAACAGCGATAACCAATGGCTGATTCTCCCCGTTGTTTCGCCGCTTCAACAACAGTATAAAAATTAATCGGTTCGTTAATATTGACATAATCGACGACGGGTTTGAGGTAAATTTCTGACCCTTCAGGACTAAATAATTCAGCAAATACCGCATTCAAGCTTTTCTGTTCTGCAACTTGGGCTAACATCCGACTAATAATTTGTTCGGTAATTACAAAATCATCGGGACGCGCTACCTGAGCTAAGGCTTGATTGCGGGTATCTAACATTTCAGTTACAATCTGTAGGTTAGGATTTTTGCGATCAGCAATATCTCGAAGATAGATTAAGGTAATTAACGTTTGAGCGTCGGCTTCTTCCGGGTCTAAATCAGGATTAGACAACACAATAACATGGTGATATTTTTCTAAACTCAGAGACTCTAAAACCTTCCGTTCTGTGATTGATCCTTGATAATAATGGAGGGTTTGTTGTTGCAAATTCAAGGTGTTTAAACCGTCGATGGTGTCAGTTTCAGGAAAGGGTGAAACTAGAGTTACACTGGAGTTGCTGGCAACGTATTGATCGAGTTGAAGTATAATCCGAGGAATCCGATCATTCCATCCTAAAATCAATGTATGTTCAGGGGTTGCGATCGCTGTTTTTTGGGTAAGTTGAATCCCCTGGCGATTAATTGTAGATTCTGAAACACCAGATAAACGAATCGTGCTATCATCTTCACTTAAAAGCACTAATTTTTCTCCGGGTTGCAAGATTCTCTCAATTGACGGATTGAGTTGAATTGTTCCATCCGTTAATTGCATTCCTATCACCGCAGAATCTTTATAAGCTAGGAGAATATCTCCATAGGATTGTCCCTGTAAAGAAGGTTCTTCGTGAATATAAATTTCAACCCCAGTAAAATCCAATAATTCCAAATAAACAATCGATAAACCAGATTGGCGACAAGTTTGAACAATAATGCGAGAAATTAAATCCTGAGTGAGTAATCCTTCAATTTCATTCTGTCCAATGAGTTGAATAATATCGAGGGTATTAATATCTTGAACCTGTGCTACAATATGATAGGGTTGAGACTCTAAACGCGGTAAATTTTTAATCGCTAAAAGAATCTTAATTAAATTAATATCTGATTTTGCGGGAGACTCATTTAAAATAATAATTGAGCGGGCTGCCTGAATATTCACCATGCCTAAATCAGCTAAATTACTGGGATTTCCCGTGCGACAAACAAGGCGAACTTGACGCAATTTCCCTAACTGATCATATAGATGATCTTCCATCTGAACTTTATCTTCAGGACTGAGAATCACAATGCAAGTATCTGAACGATTAGCATTTGCTAAAATCAGTTGATTAATTAACGTGATAATTTGTAATGACCAACCCAGGATCACAATATGATCTGTTTCAATTACCCGTGAACGTCCCTTCCGTAGGTCTTCTAACTTAATATCAATGCCACTACTGAGCACACCAATGAGGGTACTAATAATAAAGATGCCCCCAAAGGTAACAAATAACATCGCCAGACGAAATGACCAGCCTTCGTCTCCTCCCATGGTTCCCGCGTCCAAGGTACGCATTAAAACAGCCCACATCGCCTCAAAAGGATTCAACCCTGTATCGCCTTGGGGTGCAATTCTGGCGAGACTGACTAAAAATCCCATGAGCACAATAAAGGCTAAGGACACTAATGCTAAACCACTGACTAAAGCAATGGTTCCTTTTGACATGAAATTATCAAATCTGTAGCGAAACTGCTCTGCAAACGTAATCTTACTCATTCGGTTATGATCTCCTCTGGAAATGTCAAATTAGCGGGTTAAACTGGGTACAAAACTTAAAATTAATAATAACCTAAACCGGATGAATCTGCCAAATATTCTCAGAGTAGGTTTGGACAATTGCATCGGAAGAAAAACAACCCAAACGCGCCACATTTAAAATTGACATTCGCGTCCATTTTTCCCAATCTCGATAGGTTTGGCTAACTTGATCTTGACAATCTATATAGGATTGATAATCCGCAAACAGCATATATTCATCATGGTATAATAAGGCATCAATCAAGGTTTTAAATAAATTGGGATCGCCTTGGGAAAAATAACCCGATGCAATTTGATCAATACATTGTCGGAGATTTTCATTCCCATGATAATAACTCCAAGGATTATAACCTTTGGCTTTTAGTGCTTCTGTTTCGGGTAAATTTAAGCCAAAATCAAAGAAATTTTCTTCTCCCACAGCATGGCGTAATTCGGCACTTGCACCATCTACAATTCCCATTGTTAATGCGGCATTCAGAGCAGATTTTAAAATGGCAATTCCTCCCGCTTTTTTTCCGGCCATTGCTAAATGTTCAGACACATCGGCGGCTGGATAGATACGTTGACTTAAGGTTATATTAACATTGGGAATAAATACGACTTTTAAGCGATCGCCAATGATCGAATCTGAATTCACCACTTGACCCACCGCATGGATTAATTTAATCATTAATTTCCCCATCACATAACCGGGGGCTGTTTTTCCTCCAAAAATAAAGGTTTGAGGAACATAATCAAAGTTGGGATTGTTCCGAATGCGGTTATAAAGGGTAATAATCTTCAAAATATTAAGATGTTGACGTTTATATTCTTGAATCCGTTCTATTTGAATATCAAAAATAGAATCAGGATTAACTTTTATCCCACAACTTAGTTCAATATAACTGGCGAGTTGTTGTTTGTTTTCTTGTTTAATATTACGCCAAGCCAACCGAAATTCGGGTTGATCTAATTCTGCTTCTAAGCGATGCAAGTTTGTTAAGTTTTTAATCCAGCTATTGCCAATTTTAGAAGTGATTAAGTGGGTTAAATTGGGATTAGCTAAGACCAACCAACGCCTGGGGGTAATTCCACTGCTAATGGTTCTAAATTTTTCCGGTGATAATTCATAGAAATCAGGAATAATAGCTTGTTGCAAGCGTTCAGTTTGCCAGTTAGAAATCCCATTAATGGCATAGCTTCCCACACAAGCTAAATGAGTCATCCGCACATAACGTTCTCCCGTTTCATCAATTAAAGATAATCGGGCTAATTTGCCAAAGTCTGCCGGATATTGACTGCGAATATTAATTAAAAACCGATTATTAATTTCATAGATAATTTCTAAGTGACGGGGTAATAAACTTCCTAATAATCCAATCGGCCATTTCTCTTGAAGTTCGGGTAATAGTGTGGGGTTGACATAGGTAAAAGTTTGTCGGGTAATTGACCAAGCTTGTTCCCACTCTAAACCATATTCATCAATCAATAATCGCATTAATTCTGCAATAGCGATCGCACTGGTAGTATCATGAAGTTGAACGGTATAATCCTGATGAAAAGTATCTAAAGTTTTTCCTGTTGCTAAATGATACCGAATCATATCTTGCAGGGAACAGGACACAAAAAAGAATTGTTGTTCTAAACGTAGTTGTTTTTCTTGAATCGGTTCATCATGGGGATATAAGACTTTTGTGAGTAATTCAACATAGGGTTTTCCCTGAACTGTTCCATAATAATCCCCCATATTAAAATCTTGATAATTCAGGGAAACAATGGGTTCGGCTTTCCATAATCGTAAGGTATTAATTCGATGGCTTTGATAACCAGAAATCGGGGTATCATAAGGAACACCCTTAATCCGACGCGGGGATATCCAACGCACTCGATAGCGTCCTTGCTCATCATAATAGGCTTCCGTATGACCCCCTAATTTAACCTCTACCATTGCTTCTGGACGAGCAATTTCCCAAGGATTTCCATAACGCAACCATTTATCTACTTTTTCGACTTGCCAACCTTGATGAATTTCTTGATCAAAAACGCCAAATTCGTAGCGAATTCCATAGGCAATTGCTGGCAGATTTAAGGTGGAGAGGGAGTCTAATTGATCAATGGGAATTTGGGCGACATTTCCATAGCCTAAACTGGGTTGGATTTCTTGTTTAATTAAATCTTGTAAGTTTAAATTAAAGGCTTCTAAACTTTGTTGTAACGGTTGCCATAAATTGTAATTAATGATATAATTACCTAGATGGCATCCTAAAGCATATTCTGTGGAAAAATAACAAACTCGTTTAACCTTGTTTTGAGCATCCTGTTGAATCGTTTTCACCCAATCAGGCATTAATAGTTGTCGAACAGTATAAGCTAAGGCTTGATATAATTCTTGAGGGGTGGCTGTTGTCGGTAATTGACCTTGAAGATAGAGAAGATTTGCAGCAAAGTTTCGTTGCAAATCTTCTAAAGAGCCTAGCCTTTCAGGATCATCGGCTATTAGATCGTTTAAAATAGAATCGGGAATCGAGGGACTCATCTTGAGATTTAAGTATAGATTTCATAATAATAAAACTTTATGGCGTATCAGTCATCCGTAAAATTACTAAAAAATCGGTTTAAAGCCTGATCTTTCTGGCTATATGTAGAGACGTTTCATGAAACGTCTCTACAACATTTTGAGGGTTTTGGATATTTAAACCGTTGCTAAATGGAACGATACTCCCAGTCCAGCCGCCATTTCTTCGGCTGTAATTTGACCATCATTATCTTGATCGAGGGCATCAAAAACAGCATCGGTTCCTGACCATTCTTCACGGGTAATATAACCATCTCCATCTAAATCATAGGCGCGGAAAATATCTTCCGCCGCATGACTAATGACTTCTTCTCCTTCAATTCTAGCTAACCGATCGGCTAAGAATTTTTCCAAGGCTTCTAAAGCTTTAGAAAACCCTTTAATTCCTTCTTCTAATTTTTCCGAAGCCATTCGATCTTCAGCGTGCATTCGGTTAAAGGTGTCTTGATCAATTGAGATTTTTTCCATCTCAAAAGTCGTCGCGGTTTCGGGATTAAGTTTGCGAGGTAACTCACCCACTGTAGATTGTAATTCTTCTAATAAAGCGGGAGAAATCGTCAGTAAATCACAACCTGCTAACTCGGTAATTTCCCCAATATTGCGGAAACTTGCCCCCATGACTTCTGTTTGATACCCGAATTTTTTATAATAATTATAAATTCGGGTGACAGATAACACACCAGGGTCTTCCTCTGGGGGGTAGGAATCTCGTCCACTTTCTTTTTTATACCAATCTAAAATCCGCCCTACAAACGGAGAAATTAAAGTTGCTCCCGCTTCGGCACAGGCGATCGCTTGATGAATGCCAAATAAAAGGGTTAAATTACAATGAATCCCTTCTTTTTCCAAAACTTCTGCGGCTTTAATTCCTTCCCAAGTAGAGGCAATTTTAATTAAAATGCGATCGCGGGAAATGCCATTGGCTTCATATTGTTCAATTAAATAACGACCTTTAGCAATGGTAGCTTCCGTATCATAGGATAACCGAGCATCCACTTCTGTTGACACCCGCCCTGGAATAATTTCTAATATTTTTAACCCAAAGGCAACGGCTAATCGTTCAAAAGCTAAAGTGGCAACTTCTGAAGGGGAAGCACTTTTCCCTAACTCCTGACGCGCTTTTTTGAGGGTATTATCCACAATTTCCTCATATTGAGGCATTTGAGCAGCGGCGGTAATTAAGGAAGGGTTGGTGGTTGCATCTCTGGGGGTATACATTTCAATGGCTTGGATATCTCCCGTATCCGCCACTACAACGGTCATTTCGCGTAGTTGTTCGAGTAGAGTCTGTCCCATTGTTTTCCGTCCTCTATAATTAGGTCGTTAACCGTTAACGGTCGGCTATTTTAATATAAATGCTAAAGTAAAGTATATCAAATCTAATTTTTTTGACACTCTACTAAATGCTTTAATTCTGATATAATCTTAACAATTATGATCAAAATTTATATGATTATAAACGATTATAAAAATTATAAGGCTAATCTTTATAAAAAAATTAGAATTGTTAAAAATCGGGTGCGTCAGCTTTGTTTTACGCACCCTTAAAGCAATTTTAGCTAATTTTACCTAGGACACAGAATCGAATTCAAACAGTGGATTAAACCGTTACGCCTCGGTTGGTGAGAACTTCCTGTAATTGGGCTTCTTCATCTTTACTCAGGGAGGTTCTTAATACTTTACCCCCATAGGGTGCGACTTCTTCTAATACTTTATCGGGGGTGACTTTCCGCACTAAAACAAACAGAGCCGAAGTTCCCGGTTGCATTGTTTCCCCCAAAGACTTCATAAAGTTATCATCAACACCAATATCACTTAATGCGCCACTGGCAGCCCCAGCCGCAGCACCCACAGCAGCACCTAAAACTGGACTGAGAAATAAAGTTCCAATTAATAAACCCCAAAAGCCCCCACTCACAGCACCAGCCGTTGTTAAGTCAACCGCCTGTTTGAGTTTGACTTTCCCTTCAGCATTCTTAACGACAACCGCCGCGTCTTCTAATTCGATTAAATGTTCTTTTTGTAATTTAATCAAGGTTAGACGCACTTCTTCGGCTTTGTATTCGTCATCGTAAGCGATCGCAATTAAGTCACTCATGGTAAAACAATAATAAAATTAGTCATCCCTATTTTAGGGCAAAATTAATTTTTTGACAGATACTAAAAAATCAAACTGGAATATCTTTCTCAAGGAATATGGAAACTACCAGAAACCGGGTTTCTGAAGTTATCCTGATTTCTGACAACAAATCTACCAGAGAAACCCGGTTTCTAACAACTCAGTGCAGGCTACCAGAAACCGGGTTTCTAAAGTGATCTTAATTTCTGACAACAAATCTACCCAAGAAACCCGGTTTCTAACAACTCAGTGCAGGCTACCAGAAACCGGGTTTCTAAAGTGATCTTAATTTCTGACAACAAATCTACCCAAGAAACCCGGTTTCTAACAACTCAGTGCTGACTCACAGAAACCGGGTTTCTAAAGTGATCTTAATTTCTGACAACAAATCTACCAGAGAAACCCGGTTTCTAACAACTCAGTGCTGACTCACAGAAACCGGGTTTCTGAAGAGATCTTGATTACTCACAAGAAATCTACCAGAGAAACCCGGTTTCTAACAACTCAGTATAAGCTACCAGAAACCGGGTTTCTGAAGAGATCTTGATTTATCACAAGAAATTTAAGCTAAAATTAAAAGAACTAGATATTATTTTATTCTATAAAAAATATGATGATCACTTCTGACAAAAATCTCAAATCTGATCCCAAAAATTCTTTCTTAATTCGGGTTGAAAACTTACAAAAACACTTTCCTGTGATGCAAGGAATTTTGCTACAACATCAAGTTGGCGCAATTAAAGCCGTTGATGGGGTTACGTTTGATATTCAACGGGGAGAAACCTTAAGCTTAGTCGGGGAGTCGGGGTGTGGAAAAAGTACAACCGGACGACTAATTTTACAACTCACTCGTCCAACCGATGGAAAAATTTACTTTGAAAATACCGATTTAACTTCCTTAACCGAAAAAGAATTGCATCCTTTTCGCCGAAAAATGCAAATGATTTTTCAAGATCCCTATTCTTCTTTAAATCCTCGAATGACCGTCGGTAAAATTATTAGTGAACCTTTAATCATTCATCAATTAGCAGATTCAAAAACTGCCCAAAATCGCGTTAAAGAATTATTAGAATTAGTCGGATTAAATTCCGATCTGATCAATCGTTATCCTCATGAATTTTCCGGCGGACAACAACAACGCATTGGAATTGCCAGAGCCTTAGCCATGAATCCTGATTTTATTGTTTGTGATGAACCCATTGCTGCTTTAGATGTTTCGATTCAAGCACAAGTGATTAATTTAATGCAAAATTTACAGAAAACGTTAGGCTTAACCTATCTCTTTATTGCCCATGATTTAAGTGTAGTTCGTCATATTTCTGACCGAATTGCAGTCATGTATTTAGGCAAAATAGTAGAAATTTCAGATCGGATTTCTTTGTATGAAAATCCACTCCATCCCTATACTCAAGCTTTATTATCCGCCGTCCCCATTCCAGATCCCGAATTAGAAGCCAAACGACAACGCATTTTATTAACCGGGGAAGTTCCTAGCCCGATGAACCCTCCCACAGGATGTCGCTTTTGTAGCCGTTGTCCTGCTGTTATCGAACAATGCCACCTTGAAGAACCTCTTTTAAAAGATATCGGTTCAAACCATTACGTTGCTTGCCATTTGGTCAACATTCCCTGTCCCCCATTCGTAATTCGTAATTCGTAATTCGTAATTCGTAATTCCCTGTCCCCCATTCGTAATTCGTAATTCGTAATTCGTAATTCCCTGTTCCCTGTTCCCTCCTCCCTAAAATTTAACGAAATTTGTTCTGTGTGATGCAATCAAAAATGGACTTAAACGCTACCCTCATAAGAGTAGTGCCTTTAAGTTAAGTAGATTAGGCCCTAGGGGGGATAGTCATTATTTTTAAGAAATGTTAAACTTCTTAACATATAATTGAGTTATGTTAAGCGTGTGACTGCAAGCTTGGGTTACACTGCTTAACATTGAAAAAATCCCAGGTAGTAACACCTAGGCTAACCGTCCGTACTTTAGACGAAAGAATTGCATCAAAACCTGCTTGCTGTTCTTTCGCGCTTCGAGTAGGGGCTTGACGTATCAAACCTTTATAGGTTAAAGGTATCCAGCCGGAGATGAGCCATGAAAACTGCTAAAATCTCAGACACAGACTCTGTACGCGCTTATCTACGAGAAATTGGTCGTGTTCCCCTGCTAACCCATGAGCAAGAAATTCTCTACGGCAAACAAGTTCAACGCTTGAGTGTCGTTCAAGATGAATGGGAATACTTAGCGACTCGTTTAGGTCGAGCACCCAGCCCAGCAGAATGGGCAGAGGCTGTCGGGCTGTCAGAAGCCGAATTAGAACGAGTGCTAGAACAAGGTCAAAGTGCGAAACGTAAAATGGTGGAAGCCAATTTGCGTCTGGTAGTATCCGTTGCTAAAAAGTACATCAAGCGTAATGTAGACTTGCTGGACTTAATTCAGGAAGGGACTATTGGGATGCAACGCGGTGTGGAAAAATTTGATCCCACCAAAGGATATCGCTTTTCCACCTATGCCTATTGGTGGATTCGTCAAGCGATTACCCGTGCGATCGCTGAAAAAGGCCGTACCATTCGCCTCCCGATTCATATTACGGAAAAACTCAATAAAATCAAAAAAGCTCAACGTCAACTGGCTCAAAAATTGGGACGAGCCGCGACGATGGGCGAACTCGCGGCGGAACTGGAAATCACTCCCCGACAGATCCGAGAATATTTAGAACACGCTCGTCTTCCCCTGTCGCTGGATCTGCGAGTGGGGGATAACCAAGATACGGAGTTAGGGGATCTGTTAGAAGATACGGGAGCATCTCCCGAAGATTTTGCCCTGCAATCTTCCTTACGCACGGATTTAGAAGTGATGATGGCCGATCTCACGGAACAACAGCGTCAGGTGTTATCCTTGCGATTTGGTTTGGAAGATGGGCAAAGTTTAACCCTAGCTAAAATTGGCGATCGCCTAAATATTAGTCGAGAGCGAGTTCGACAAATTGAACGAGAAGCTTTAACAAAACTGCGAAAACGGAAAAAAGATATTGACGACTATATGGCAAGTTAAACAACGAGTGATCCCTCTGGAGTGACACTTATTAAAGCAGTAGAGATGTTTATCTAAAACGTCTCTACATCCTGCTAGATTAGAATAAAGAATCACTGGAGTTGAAAATCATCTTAATTGATCAGATTAAGAGCCGTTTCAACTTTTGCACAAGGGAGAGAAAGGCATGAGCGACGCATCCAATCGAAATTCGGAGTTTTTTCAGGAGGAAGGAGGAGAAATTGGGAACTTATTATGGCAATATGTCCAATCTATGAGTCCTGATACGGTTTCTCAACTGTCTAAACCCAATTCTCCTGAAGTCTTTCAAGTAATGGAACGCAATATTATCGGACTATTAGGAAATTTACCCTCGGAACATTTTGGCATTACGGTAACAACCAGTCGAGAACATTTAGGTCGGCTGTTAGCTTCAGCGATGATCAGTGGTTATTTCCTTCGCAACGCCGAACAACGCATGGCCTTTGAACGCTCAATTCAAGTCGGAGAAAAAGCTGCTGACGAATCATGAAAACCCTCGATTTTGTTCCATGCCTTGATGCTCAAACCGACAAAATTTCGGCAGTCTGAACCATGAGTTTGCCGGAATTTGATGTGATTCAATTAAGGCGCTCGCTTCTGAGTTGGTATGCTCAAACCGGGCGGAATTTACCTTGGCGAAATAGTGCTGATCCCTATAAAATTTGGATTTCTGAAATTATGCTTCAGCAAACCCAAGTCAAAACAGTGATCCCCTATTATCAACGTTGGTTAGAAACATTTCCTACTGTTCAAGACTTAGCTGAAGCGGATTTACAAGCGGTCTTAAAAGTTTGGCAAGGGTTAGGATATTATGCCAGAGCCAGAAATTTGCACGCCTGCGCTCAACAAATTGTGCAACAATATGACGGGGTTTTTCCGAATCAATTAGAAGCCGCTTTGAGTTTACCGGGTATTGGTCGCACCACCGCCGGAGGCGTTCTCAGCGCTGCTTATAATCTTCCCGTTTCTATTTTAGACGGAAACGTTAAACGAGTCTTAGCTCGACTTAGGGCTTTATCCGTACCCCCAGGGAAAGCATTAAAATCTCTTTGGGAATGGTCTGATAGTTTACTTGATCCTGACCATCCCCGTGAGTTTAATCAAGCCATTATGGACTTAGGCGCAATGGTGTGTACACCCAAAGCCCCCAACTGTTCAGAATGTCCTTGGCAAGGGCATTGTCAAGCTTATTTATTAAACCTTCAATCTGAAATTCCCATGCGTGAAATCTCTGCTCCCTTACCCCATAAAATGATTGGTGTTGCTGTTATTTGGAATGAACAGAACCAAATTTTAATTGATAAACGACCTGCTAAAGGATTATTAGGGGGGTTATGGGAATTTCCAGGGGGAAAATTAGAAGCGGGAGAAACGTTAGAAGAGTGTATTAAGCGAGAAATTCAAGAAGAATTAGCAATAGAAATAGAAGTTCAAGATCATTTAATCACCATTGAACACGCTTATACCCATTTTAAAGTTACGTTAAATGTTTATCATTGTCGTTATATGAGTGGAGAACCCCAACCTTTAGAATGCGATGAAATTCGCTGGGTAACATTAGATGAAATTGAGCAGTTTCCCTTTCCTAAAGCTAATGAAAAAATTATTGCAGCTTTGAAGAGCAATTCCTAGGTATAGCAATCCACGCCGAGGTTATCATAATTTAAAACTGACGTAAAACAGCTAGAAGTATTATCCCTGTTCCCTCTTCCCCATTCGTAATTCGTAATTCGTAATTCGTAATTCCCTATTCTCTTTAATGATATACAGGTAAGGTAAAGTGAAAACAACTGCCTTTTGTGAAGCTAGAATCAACCCAAATATTACCATAATGGGCGACAATAATTCGTTTACAAAGAGATAAACCAATACCATACCCCTCTTGAGCTTCATCCCGTGCTAAACGAAAATGTTCTTGAAAAATGCGATCGCGATTTTCTTCAGGAATTCCTGGCCCACTATCACAAATACTCACCTGTACTTTTTGGCTGGTGCGGTGTAAAACACTCACTTGTAAACTTCCGCCTCTGGGAGTATATTTAATCGCATTATCTAATAAATTAACCACCACTTGTCGAATCCGTTCTTGATCCGCATAAACACAGGGCGTATCATGGGGGATATCTGTTTTTAGATTCAGAGATTTAGATTGAAACTGCGAGTCTAATTCCGTTAAAATTTGGTTCAGAAAAACCGTTAAATCTAACTGATTCGGTTGAATTTGTAAGCGAATATTCGGACTGCTTGCTGTTTGTAGAATATCCGTAATCATCCGATCAATAATCTGAATTTGAGCGCGAGCTTGTTGAATTAAACGCACTTTCAAAGCCGCCGTAATTTGATCAGAAGATAAAGTTTCTAAAGCCAAAGAAGCTGCGGTGAGAGGACTTCGCAGATCATGAGCCAAAATTTCAATAATCCGATCTTTAAACTGTAATTGTTGTTGTAGGAGTTCTTTCTCTTGTTTCAGGCGAAACGTCTCATCACCGAGTTTCATCAATTCCGCCGCATAGACAACGGAATTGACCGAATTTGTCACAGGATAGGCGGGAACCACAGGGGAAGGCAACTCTTCATCTAACTCCAATAACTCCGTCGTTTGTTGCCAACGGGGCCACCAATGTTCGAGTTGAGTCACTAAGTTACTTCCGGCCAAAACCTGCCGAGGTTCAGGGTGAATTTTGATTAACGTGGGGGTAGCAATCAGTTTAAAATGTTCAGCCAGATACGGCTGTTCACCCACATCAATAATCTGAAGCTCAAATTCATCTTGAGCATTTAACTCCTCTAGGAACTGACGAACTTGCCGAATATGCTCTTGAGAGCTAGGACGTTGATCGACGAACAGAAGAAGTTGTAAGGACACTTCTGGAGACGGAGACTGTTTTTCGGGAAATGCCTGCATGAAATAGGTTTGAAGCAGGAGCGGTAAGCTGTTGTCACTATCGGTGAAAGAGGAAGGATGGTACATGGGCAACTGCTTTTTATCTTATAGTTTAATTTAAGATCTTCTTAAGATTCGATTTTTTTTAGGGATAGGGCAAGTTGGGAGGCCGAGGGAGAGTGGTAGACTATTCGGTGTTTGTTGTTTTTGTCCCTCAACGGTCTTGAGTTTTTGGGGGATAAGATCACCGTTGCAAAAATTTGGGTTGATCCAGAATGTTCCTAAGCTGGCAAAACTGGCAGAAAAATTCAGCATTGAGATGGGTCGTAGGCGTTGCGATCACGTTCTTTTTCCTTTGTTTAGGCTTAACTCTACACCGTTATTTCAGTTTTTACGCCTCTTATGACCAAGGCATTTTTAATCAAGTATTTTGGAATAGTAGTCACGGACGGTTGTTTCAAAGTTCCCTGTCTTCTGCACTATCCACCAATGTTGTCCACCAGGGAGAGTTCCCCAACGTTAGCTACCATCGTTTAGGACAGCATTTTACTCCAGCATTGTTACTGTGGTTACCCCTGTATGTATTATTCCCCTCCCCAGTCACCCTAACGGTATTACAGGTTACGTTAATCACGGTTGCTGGGTTGGTGTTGTACATTTTGGCGCGTCAGTATCTGGAACCTCCTTTAGCCGCATTCATAACGGTCAGCTTTTATGCTGCCAATGCCGTCATCGGCCCCACCCTGAGTAATTTCCATGATATCTGTCAAATTCCATTATTTATGTTTACAGCGCTACTAGCCATCGAAAAACGCTGGTGGTGGTTATTTTGGGTGTGTGCCATTTTAATTTTAATGGTTCGGGAGGATTCCGCTATCAATTTATTTGGGATTGGGGTTTATCTCATTTTAAGTAAACGTTATCCCGTGCAAGGGGTTTTAGTTTGTCTTCTGAGTTTTGGTTATATTTTAGCTTTAACTAATTTTATCATGCCTTTGTTTTCGGCGGATATTTCTGAACGGTTTATGATGGAACGGTTTGGTCAATATGCCGATGGAGAGGAAGCTTCAACCTTAGAAATTCTCTGGGGAATTGTTAGTAATCCGGGGCGATTAATCGTTGAACTTTTTACACCGTTTTGGGGAACATTAAAATATTTATTAGGTCAATGGTTGCCCTTAGCTTTTATTCCCGCGATCGCTCCTGCGTCTTGGATGATAGCAGGTTTTCCCCTATTAAAACTATTCATGGCGAAGGGAGAATCTGTCTTATCGATTACGATTCGTTATGCCTTAACCGTCGTTCCAGGGTTATTTTATGGAACAATATTATGGTGGGCAAATCGACAAAAACAGTTACAGGATAAATCTAACTTACAACTGAACCTAGAAGGGGGAGAAATTTCTGAATCTAAAGTTACTTTACCGTCGGTCAAATTCCGTCGATTTTGGCTATTTTGTATTGGGTTATCCTTATTCTTTAGTTTCACCTCTAACCCCAATCGTACCCTCTATTTTATTATTCCCGATTCTATCGATCCTTGGGTTTATATTCCCGTCACAACTCAATGGTCGCACGTTTCCCAATTTAGACCTTTATTAGCGGAAATTCCCCCAGATGCCAGTGTTGCCACAACGACTTATATTGTGCCCCATTTATCCGGTCGCCGAGAAATATTAAGGTTTCCGTTATATCAGTTAAGAAATGATGCCGGAGAGGTGATTTCTGTTGAATATATTTTAGCCGATTTATGGCAATTACAAAAATATGGTGTCGCGTTTTCAGGCGATCGCAATTCCTTAAATGAAATTACCCAAAGGATTGAACAGTTAACGGCTAACAAAGAATACGGCATTATTGACTTTAGAGATGGAGTCATTTTGATGAAAAAAGGGGTTACCTCTCAACCGGAAGCGGTTAAAAACTACACCTCGTTTCTAGCTAAAACCTAGTTTATCATCGTAAAATTTTATTGTAGGGGTTTGGTCTCCAAACCCTCTTTACACCTATTTTTCTTTAGTAACCCAACTCCTACAGACTTTTTTCAAATATTCGGGTTTATCTCATGCTATTTTAATTGTTTATATTTTTAGTAAAACCACAATATAAACGCCAAAAATATATTATAAATCTACCTGATTAATAGCATCTAATGAGAGGTTCAAAACTTCAGATATTTGCTCATCATTTAACCCAAATAGACGTAATTTATTAATCAATTCTATATTAACTTTGCTTTTTCTAGTTTTGGTATTAACAGTAGGCGGTTTACTACTTTTATCGGGAGTGCTATTGAGTTGATCTGAACCAAAATTTATACAGCCAATTAAATGATTATTAATACTATTATTAATTCTACTATTATCAAAAGCAATATTTAGATTTATTTGTCTATCGAGTACAGATTTAAGATTATTTTTATCAACTGTTTCATTAAAGATATTAGATAATATTTGTAAAAGCTTATAACCCTCATCTTTCGCATGACCCGCAGTGCAACCGTAAGTTTCTGCAATGTCAGTATACCTCTGTCGTTTCAGTGTTCCCTCAATAATTCCCCGTTGCAAATCGTTGAGATGTTTGCCTGTTTTAGAGGAGACAACTTCATCTACAAACTGTAATATATCAGGAATGTCCATCGGTAAAGACCTGAAAAAACCTGCTGTTATTATATCCGTCCTTTTCCGTCTTTTTCCGCCCTTCACTAAAATTTTAGAAATTCCCGTCTTTTTCCGCCCTTTTCCGTCTTTACAGATTTTATCAGAGAACTTTAGTATAGGTTAAGACTTAAAAAATGTATTTTGTCTAATATTTATGCCGTTGCCTCTTGTTCCAATCTTTATCGCTTTTGCCGTTGGCGCGGTGGTAAGCGGATCAGTTGTCTCTAACTGGGAAAATATTGCCTATTCCCTGAAGGGAAAGAAAATTGCCGTTTTAGGTACAAGGAGAGTCGGAAAAACCACCCTTTTAAAATATATGGAAAAGGGGATTTTGATTGAGCGTTATAACCAAACTCGTGACAAAAACGAGATAGAGAGAACCCGCATTAAACTCGACGATCTGGATATTCTAATCAAAAAAACTGATGATGTTTCAGGTGGTGAAAAAGCTTATGGTGTTTGGGAAAAACTTTTTAAAGAAGCTGATTTAGTTCTATATATCGTAAGAACAGATAGGTTATTAGATCAAGATTCGGTTACAGAAAAACGAAGTGAGAACGATCTAAAACACATTCGAGACTGGATTAAAGAACTAGGTACAACAGAAAGAAAGCAATTCTTTATTGTTGGAAATCATTGGAATTCTGATGCGCGATTTAAAAATCTTACTCCTGACACAATCGGTGATTATCACGATAAATTTACATCCCTTCCCATTGTACAAAAAATCACTCTGCTTGCTGGGGGAGCAGCTAAAGTTAAAGTTGCTCTGGGAAGTTTAGCAAATGAACAAGATGCAGATAATCTAATTAAAGAAATTTTCAGACAGGTAGAAAAATGAACAATCTCAATCTATTATTTTGGGTACAAAGCCTTGATAATGAATCTCCTGATGTCATTATTAAAAACAGAAAAGAATTATCTGATGATAAATTAGAACAGCAACTTGTTTTAGAAATTTACGAAATTCCCGCAAAAAAAAGAGAAATTGCACAGTATGGCCCATCGGTTACTGTCCGTCACAGCGATCCTAAATTTGTCATAGAAGTTATACCTATTGAGAAAGATGAAAGTAATCGTCTGGCTCCAATTGTTATCTATGGAGAGTTCCCAGAGGAAGGCTCATCAGACTGGGTTAATAATGTATGTAATGAGATTCAAGAAGTTGTCTCTAATCAAATTAAGAGAACATTACAAAACGGTACATTAGAATCAATTGAAAAATGGTTGAATGAGGAATTAGAAGCAAAAAAAAAGAAGGTGCAGTTTCAAATAAACCTTATCAGTTTGTCAATAAGTCTTTTCGTTCCTTTAGGAGTAAGCTGGCTGATACAGTTTCAAGGGTGGCAATTAACACCGCTACAAATTGGGGGATTAATAGGACTGAACAACCTATTGATAATGTCCATACAAATATTCCTGATCAACCCAAATCAGAGCAAATTAAACCTGAAATAATCTCTGATAAAACTGATAATATCGATAAAATAAAAACGATGAATATTGATGCAGTTCCACCTAGAAAACGCAAAGCTATTTTAGTTACTTCTTCTCATGATTTAGCCCGACTAGAATATACTTCGGGTGGGAATGATTTACTTTTAAACGAGCAGGTTCATCTTTTAGTTCCTTCGGATGAAGCTTCAAGTCCTTTAGAAAAAAAATTGGAAAGTCATGGACTTTTGGAAGAAGGATCTTTATTAATTCAAAATCCTTATGATTCATCGGATTATGTTGTTCTTGAAAAATCGGCTTCAACCTTTGCATTAGCAAAATATCTTCATTTTACAACTTTATGTGGGTTACTCGGTGCGCGAGAAGTTACAGTAGAACAAATCGAAGTCAAAACTTCAACAGGAAAGCAACTTTATAAAGGTTCTCTCAATAGTTATGGTGTTACGGGAAATCTTGAAGCACAGAGTAAAACCTTTGAACAAATACGGAATCAACTTAAAATTCGGAGTACATTTCCAGGGGGAAATCCAAATATAGAAAAAGCTCAAGCTCATCTAAATAAATATCAACTATTAAGCGATCATTCTATGACAAGTTTAATTGAGCAAAGATCAGGTAGTAATCCTCTACAAAGTCGAGAATTAACTTTAAGTCTCAGCGAGGAATTTAAGAAAAATTTTAAAGCCATTGCTGATATTAAGGTTCCAGTTTATCTTGATTTACAAGCTCAAATTGAACAACTTAAAAAAGAAGTCTATGAGTTTACCTTGACGGTTAAAGTGGAGTTTTAGTAACATTTATTAAATAGGAAAGTTTTTTTCTGTTAATATAATGTTAGATGGTGCGTACCCTACACTCACGAGGGTAATGCAAAGATGCGATCGCACCATTTGACACTTATTTAAAAAAACAATATAATTACTTCTATCCTCTGAATTAATGTTATGGATACAAAACAGAGCCCATCCTTTCAAACAGGTTTCTCTCTTTATGAACAAGACTTTTATGGATGGACACAGCAACAAGCTAAATTGCTACTCGAAGGCGCATTAGATCAACTTGATATTATTAATTTGGCTGAGGAGATTCAATCTTTGGGAAAACAACAACGCCAAGAGTTAAAAAAACGTTTAGGAATTTTACTCGGTCATTTACTCAAGTGGCAGTTTCAACCGAATAAACGCTCTAAAAGTTGGTTTGTAACCCTGCGAGAACAACGCCGAGAGATTGGCTATTTATTAACAGAAAATCCCAGTTTAAAACCCTATCTTCCTGAAGCATTACAGAAAGGTTATCAAAGTGGTATTGACTTAGCTGTACGCGAAACATCCCTGAATGATGAAGATTTTCCCCCAGAATGTCCCTATACCCTAGAGGAAGTTTTAGACACTAACTTTTTCCCAGGAGAACCGTCTGATCAGTTTCAGAACTAGAAAAGAAATGAGGATGAAGATGATGAGGATGAAGATGATGAAGATGATGAAGATGATGAAGATGAATACTGTCTTAGCATCAATCTAGGTTGAATATCAAGATTGAAAGGTTTTTTTTAATAAACTGTTAGATGGTGCGTGCGCGGAGCTTACGCACCCTACTTTTGTTTGATTTTTAATAACCCTTGGGTGGGACTGAATAAAAAGGCTAATACAAATAACCCAAATGTTACTAATACAATGGCTGGGCCAGAAGGTAGATTATAAAAGTAACTTAAGTACATTCCGCTAATACTGGAAATGACTCCAATAATCACACCGAATATCATCACGAGATGGAGACGTTCTACCAATAAATAAGCTGTCGCTGCGGGAGTAATTAATAAGGATAAAACTAAGATGACTCCAACCGCTTTTAAACTAGCAACAATGGTTAAAGCAATTAATCCCATTAATCCTAAATTGAGTAGGTTAACGGGTAAACCCGTGGCTTCTGCACCCAAGGGATCGAAGGTATAAAACAACAGTTCTTTATAGATTAACAGAACAACTGCTAGAATAATAATCGTAATAATAAAAGTATCTCGGACATCCTCTCCCGTCACCCCTAGAATATTACCAAATAAAAAATGATTAAGGTCTATTTTATTATCTTTTTGAACTAACGTAATTAAGGTAATTCCTAATGCAAAAAACGCTGAAAATACGATTCCCATTGCTGCATCTTCTTTAATGCGGGAATAGGTTCTAATAATATTCATGCAAATGGTACTCAAAATCCCGGCAATAAACGCTCCGACAAAAATATTAGCATTGAGGATAAACGCGATCGCTAATCCCGGTAAAACCGAATGACTAATGGCATCTCCTAATAAGGCTAATCGCTGTACCATTAAATAGCTACCGACAACAGCACAAATAATCCCCACTAGAATAGCAATCGTCAGCGATCGCTGCATAAAACTATATTGTAAAGGTTCAATTAACAAATTGATCATGTGATTTCAACTCAAAAAACTGTAGGGTGCGTAAGCACAGCGCACGCACCAAATTTTATAAAACATTTATAGCGCGTAGCACGATAAAACCGGGAACGAGAGGTTAAGCCACTTTTTCAGCAAAGAAAAATACCCTACCCCCATAGGCTTGTTGTAAATAATCTTCTTTTAAAACCTGTTGACGATTTCCCGTCACAATTATTTCTTGATTCAACAAGATTAAATCATCAAAATTAACAATAGATTCCCCTAAATCATGATTAATCACAATCACAATTTTACCCGATGCTGCTAACTCTCGAAATAAACTAAAAATTATGGCTTCTGTTTTTTGATCAATGCCAACAAACGGTTCATCAAAACAAAAAATTTCCGCTTCCTGCGCCAAAGATCTCGCTAAAAAAACACGCTGTTGTTGACCCCCCGACAGTTGACCAATAGGGCGATTTTTATATTCAACCATTCCCACCCGTTCTAACGCCTGAGTTGCAATGCGACGACTCACCCCAGAAAAAGGACGCAACCACCCCGTTTTCCGCACTCTCCCCATCATCACAATATCCCAAACCGTTGCGGGATAGTCCCAGTCAATCTGCGATCGCTGGGGGACATAAGCCACCCGTTGGCGTTGCTGACTCAGGGGTTTTCCGTCATACACCACCGAACCCATCCCCATCGGAACTAACCCTAACATGGCTTTCATCAAGGTACTTTTTCCCGCCCCATTAGGGCCAATAATGCCCGTTAGTCGTCCCGGTTGAATGTCCAAACTGATATCTCGCAGTGCTTCCACCCCCCGATAGTTGACGCTGAGGTGATGGACAGTGAGAGACTGATGCAGAGGATGGGGGAATTTTAGAGTGTTCATAGCCGTTTGATCCATTGTTATCTGTATTTTATGGAGTGCTTTCCCCATTGACTTCCTGATCACGGAAGAATTTGAGGGGCTACTTTAGGAGGATTATTCTTCTAGTCTACTGCAAAAATGAAAAAATTATGAAATAATTAATGAAAAAATTATGAAAACGGCTTACAGAATCATGAAAATCAGTGATCTAAACCCTCTATCGATGGGATTTTGGAGTATTTTACTGACAATAATCTTAAGTGGATTAAGTAGTTGTACTCAATCAACACCGGAAAATTCTGTGAATGGAGATCAACCGAAAGTCGTATCCACCAGTACCATTATTGCGGATTTAACAGAACAAATTGGCGGTGATGAAATTGACCATCAAGGAATTTTACAACCGGGTGCAGATCCCCATGTTTATGAACCTGTCCCCCAAGATAGTATTGCTTTAGAAAAAGCAGATTTAATTCTTTATAATGGCTATAATTTAGAACCCGGATTAATTAAATTAATGAAAGCCGCATCCACCTCTGGAAAAAAAGTGGCAGTGGGAGAAGTAATTAAATTTTTAGATTTTCAATATAAAGGACAAACCCAACCCGATCCTCACGTTTGGGGAACCGCTAAAAACGCTATTTTAATGGTGAATAAAATTAGAGATGAGTTAATTGCTTTATCCCCGGAAGATGCCGTTATTTTTAACAAAAACGCCACCCAACTCACTCAGGAGTTAACACAGTTAGATCGTTGGATTCAACAACAAATAGCAACCATTCCTCCTCAAAATCGCAAATTAGTCACAACCCATGATGCGTTTCAATATTATGCTCACGCCTATGGCTTAGAGGTAATTGGAACCTTAATTGGGATTAGTACAGAAGAACAACCGAGCGCAAAAACTGTTAAAAATTTATCCGATTCAATTCAAAAAACAGGAGTTCCGGCTATTTTTGCAGAAACCACCATTAACCCTAAATTAATTACAACCGTTGCGGAAGAATCAGGGGTTAAATTAGCACCAGAGCAATTATATTCGGATTCGATTGGTTCTCCAGGGAGTGAGGGAGATACTTATGTTAAAATGTTAGTTAAGAATACAAAAACAATTGTTGAAGCATTAGGAGGAAAATATACCCCTTTTAATCCTAATTAACTTGATACAATGCTATAAGGGTTTTCTATTCGGGGTCAGGCCAAAAGTCAGAACTCATGATTTGTTCTACAGAAAAAGGACAAACTTCAGGAAACTGATCGTCGGGTAAATCCGTTTCTGCGATCGCAAAATCCCTCGCTTCTGACCAACTTTCATTTAAGGCTTCTTCTAAACGGGATTTCAAACCAGGATTTCGCCTCAATAGTTTAGCGATCGCTGTACGTTGAATACGGATGGTTGCTCGCCAACTGTTTGTCCGTTTCCAATGCTGAATCTGCCATTTGAGTAGATGAGCAATTAACTGTATTAGGCGAGATTCAAGTTGATCATAATGGCGATTTCCCAAGTCTTCTAACTCCTCAATGAGATGAGCTAAATCGAGTTGCTCAAATTTCCCTTCCCGTAGAAGGTTAGATTGCTGGTAAACCCAGCTATAGAAGTCCTGTTCGTAAAGGGTTATACTCATGGGATATACTCGAACAGAGGATTAATATTTTGTTGATTTTAGATTAACATAAGGAATTAGGGGATGGGATGGGCTCCGCCCAGCTAAAGGCGATCGCTAATCAAGGGTGACTATTTGGAGACAGAGGAAAAAATATGAAAAATTCAGTTAAAAATCAACTTCAAGATTTGTATAAAACCGACGATTATTTATGGTTACAAAAAACCATTGAAATATTAAAAATAAAAAATTTTAACAATTTAGATTTAGACAATTTAATTGAGGAGTTAGAAAATTTGGGAAGAAGCGAATTTAACAAAGTTAGAAGCCTTTTAAGACAGATTATGATTCATCTTCTCTTGTTGCAATACTGGGAGCAAGAGTATGATAGAAATTATCGGCATTGGCAAGCCGAAATTATTGCGTTTAGAGATGATTTAAGTCATGAGTTAACGACGAGCTTAAAAAACAAGCTAATTCCAGAATTAGACTCTATCTATCATGTTTCTGTGAATTTAGTTAGTAAAAAAACAGGTTTATCTCAAAGCTTATTTCCTTCGAGTTGCCCTTATTCTTTTGAACAATTATTAGAGGATAACTGGTATCCCCCAAATAATTTAAACCGTATTAATTAACAGAAGTTTTCATGCCTAGAGTTAGTGTTATTATTCTAACGTATAATTTTGATCGCTTTCTTAGGTGAAGGGTTTGTATGTTAACATCATAGATAGGATTCTCTGTCTAAGTCTAGGCGGGGATTGTTTCTCGGTCTAAATCGCATGGGAGAGGGAGCTTTATGCAGTCAATTAGGGGTATTTTTAAAGATGGGGTAGTTCATCCCAGTGAACAAGTTTCTTATGGCGAATTTCACCCAGTTATTATCATATTCTTGGATACACCGACAACTGCTACAACAGTAGGTGTATCATCGGATGAATCTGAATCTGGGTGGGACAGGTTGTTATCGGTTATAGAAGATTGTCAAATGGAAACGGGAATACCTGATTTAGCAGATCAACACGATCATTATTTGTATGGTACACCTAAGCACGATGATCAAGGGACATAAAGTTTTTGTGGATACATCGGCTTGGATAGCTTTGATTAATCAGAGTGATCATCTCGCGGCTCAATCTGAACAAATTCTGTTGAAACTTAAGCAACAGAAGATTACTTTAGTGACAACAGAGTTTGTTTTGTTAGAAGTAGCTGATGCTTTATGCAAAACGAATTTGCGCCAGAAAACTTATGCTTATATTAATGGGATTAAAAAGGCGACCGATGTGATTCAAGTTATCCCTTTAGATCCAAATTTGTTGGATAAGGGTTGGGCGATTTACCATCAGTATTCTGACAAAGATTGGGGGCTAACGGATTGTATTAGTTTTGTTGTGATGAGGCAAGAAGGTATTACTGATGCGTTTACATCTGATCGACATTTTGAGCAAGCTGGATTTACTAAATTAATGGTGACTTAGGGCTAATTTGGATAGCCTGTTGATCAGCTGATAGTGGCTTGATTTAGCTTCTTCCGTAAGAATCCCCACGTCTGACCCGCAGGGCAGCGTGGGATGAATTGCGGTAGGGAGTCTGTGCAATTCATCAATTACTTATTATCATAAAAAAAAGGAGGTGATTTAAAGTGTTGAAAGCAATTAAGGTTAGACTCTACCCAACATCTGAACAAGAATTAGCATTGGCTAAGTCGTTTGGTTGTGCAAGATGGTATTGGAATTTTGCCTTAAATGCCTGCATTCAGCACTATCAAGAAACTGGAAAAAGCTTAAAGTTAGCAATCTACAAAGGAATGCTCCCTCAACTCAAAAAAGAATATCCTTGGCTCAAGGAAGATTGTTATTCATCGGTTCTCCAATGTGTAGCAATTAACTTGGATAAGGCTTACAAAAACTTTTTTGAAGGACGAGCTAAATTTCCGATATTCAAATCTAAACATCATAAACAATCAATCCAGTATCCCCAAAGTGTTACTGTTAATGGCGAATATCTGAAAGTCCCTAAGATTGGTGAAATTAAAGCTATATTTCACCGAGAAGTAACGGGAAAGATTAAAACGGTAACAATCTCTAAAACCTCAACTGATAAATACTATGCTTCGATTCTATGTGAAATTGAAGGAACTGATATGAAGCAGTCAGGAAATAAAATTATCGGGATCGATCTGGGTCTAAAAGATTTTGCAATTGTTCATGATGGAGAAAACGCAACCAAATACGCTAACCCTAAACATTTATATCGTCATCAGAAAAATCTAGCCCGAAAACAGAAAAAACTCTCTCGAAAAACTAAAGCTTGTACTGAGCGTAGCCGAAGGGGTAGTTCTGCGAGAGAGCGATTCCGAAAAATTGTAGCTAAGGTTCATGAGAAAATCGCTAATTCCCGCCAAGATTTCTTGCATAAATTATCAAGAAAATTGGTAGATGAAAGCCAAATTATTGTCGTTGAAAACCTCAACGTCAAGGGAATGGTTAAGAACCGAAAGCTGTCAAAATCAATATCTGATGTGGGATGGTCGATGTTTGTAAACTTCATAGATTACAAACTGAAACAAAAAGAAGGCGAACTGATAGAAATTGAGCGCTTCTTCCCCAGTTCCAAAACCTGTTCGAGTTGTGGTCATGTACTGGATGAGTTACCTCTGAATATCAGAGAATGGGATTGTCCAAGTTGTCATAGTCATCATGACCGTGACGGTAACGCCGCACTCAATATCAGGAACGAAGGCATCAGAATTAAGAATAAAGGCGGAGGGAACCCCGTCTCTGCTGAGGGAGCCTGTGTAAGACCCGCTCATTCTCGAATGATGAGGCATCGGGCTGAGAAATCAGAAGCCGACACTTACTCGTAGAGAAGTGTCGGTAGTTCACTTGGCTACATCTTCCTAAATCTACTTGGGTCAGGGGGGTTTATCTTTTGGGGCGATCGCATTTATAAGAAAATTTTGAACAATTATTAGAGGATAACTGGCATCCTCAAAATCATTTAAACCCTATTAATTAACAGCAATTTTAATGCCTAGAGTTAGTGTAATTATTCCGACTTATAATTGCGATCGCTTTCTTCCTGAAGCGATTGATAGTGTTTTAATGCAAAGCTATCAAGATTATGAAATTATTGTTATTGATGATGGTTCAACGGATAAAACTTGTCAAGTTTTAGAGTCTTACAAACATAAAATTAGATATTTTTATCAAGATAATCAAGGTTCGGCTGTTGCTCGTAATTTAGGGATTAAGCAGGCTCAGAGTGAATTTATTGCCTTTTTAGATGCAGATGATTTTTGGATTTTACCGGAAAAGCTGACAGAACAAGTGAAATGTTTTGAGGAAAAACCGAGTTTGGGTAGCGTGCATACAGGCTGGCAAATTGTCGATGCAGGAGGTGATAAAATTATTGATGTGGAACCTTGGCGTGAGGTTCCTGATCTGAATTTAGAAAGTTGGTTAATGTATAAACCTGTAAAAACCAGTGGAATGATGATTCGACAAGACTGGTTACAACAGGTGGGGGGGTTTGATGGGGAGTTACGACAATCCCATGATGTTGATTTGGTGTTGCGTTTAGCATTGATGGGGTGTGAAGCCGCTTGGTGGCAGCGGGTGGCGGTGGGTTATCGCAGGTATGGGGGGAACACGACTAGAAACACCAAAACTCAAGCTGAATGTGTGGTGAAGGTGTTGGACAAGTTTTTTGCTCAATGCAATTTACCCGAACACATTCGAGGTATGGAGAATCGGGTGCGTTATCATACTTTAGTGTGGTTAGCATGGTATCATTATGAGCGGCGACTATATGGAGAGATGGCTCGATTTCTGAATGGGTCTTTGGAATATACTCCTTATTATAAAATGGAGACGATTTCAGACTGGGTAGAGCAGTTCAAAAAGTTTTCTATTCAAAATGGCTTGAGTTTGGATATTTGTTGGTTGACGGATTTACCAGAATGGAAGAGATTAATATATGGCTCATAATTATATCCATTGGTAGACCTACTCCTAAACATATAATCAGTCTCTAAAAAAATATGGAAAAAATCAAAATAGCACTTCGGCTTAAAGAGAAGATCAAAAATCACACGGCTATTGTATCAGTAGTAGGTTTAGGATATGTGGGTTTGCCTTTTGCCGTCGAAAAAGCTAAGGTAGGTTTTTCAGTAATCGGGATTGAACAAAATCCGGTGAGGGCAGAAAAAGTTAATCAAGCTGATAACTATATTAGTGATGTTAAAGATGAGGAATTAAAGCAAGTTGTTGAGCAGGGAAATTTAAAAGCGCTTACTAACTTTGAAAAAGTCTCGGAATCTGATGCCGTTGTCATCTGTGTACCGACTCCTTTAACTAAAAATTTAACCCCGGATTTAAGCTATATTGAATCCGTGACTCGGGAAATTGCTCATCACTTAAGGCCCGGACAGTTGATCACTCTTGAATCTACCACTTATCCAGGTACGACTGATGAGGTGATGAAGCCAATCTTAGAAGAAATGAGTGGCTTGAAGCAAGGAGAAGATTTCTTTCTGGCTCATTCCCCTGAAAGGGTTGACCCAGGAAATAAGCGTTATACGACACAGAATACTAATAAAGTTGTAGGAGCATCGGACTCAAATTCATTAGAGGTGGCTACGCTTTTTTATCAGCAAACGATTCTTCATGTTGTGCCTGTAAGTAGTGCTAAAGCGGCTGAATTGGTGAAGGTATTTGAAAATACTTTTAGAGCCGTTAATATCGCTTTAGTTAATGAGTTGGCGATCTTGTGCGATCGCATGAATCTGAATGTCTGGGAAGTCTTAGATGCAGCTAACACTAAGCCATTTGGTATTATGCCTTTTTATCCAGGGCCAGGAGTCGGCGGCCATTGTATTCCCCTTGACCCTCACTATTTAGAGTGGAAAGCCAAAGAATTTAATTTTAATACCCACTTTATTGCTTTGGCTGGAGAGGTCAATCGGAAAATGCCTCAGTTTGTCAGAGAGAAAATTTGGCGAGTTCTCAATCACAGAGGTATTGCACCGAGTCAATCAAGGATTTTAGTAATGGGAGTAGCTTATAAAAAAGACTTGGGAGATTGGCGAGAGTCACCGGCTCTTGAGATCATTAACTTTTTATTAGAAGATGGAGTAAATGTCGTTTACCATGACCCTTATGTCCCTGATATTTCTATTGCAGGTCAAGATTTTTATTCAGTGGAATTAACGGATGGGACTATTGCTAAGGCAGATTTGGTATTAATTGCCACAGGCCATAGTGAAATTGATTATGTTTACATTGTGGAGAATGCTCAAGCTGTTCTCGATACTCGGGGCGTGACTCGACATTTAGACTGTAATAAGGAAAAGGTAACTTTACTGTGACTCAAGTAATTGTCGTTGGTGCGGGGAACTGGGGACGTAATTTAGTCCGCAACTTTTATGAGTTAGGAACCCTGGCGGGAGTAGTCGAAATAGATGCTAGTTTGCGGGAAGAGGTAGCGACTTATTATCCTGATGTGTCTCTTTATCAAGATTATCAACAAGCTCTGGAGACGGATGTTCCAGCACTGGTTTTCGCAACTCCGGCTCCCAGCCACTATCGATTAGCGATGATGGCGTTGGAGGCGGGTAAGGATGTGTTTGTGGAAAAACCGATGACTTTGCGGACTGATGAGGCTCGGAGTTTGGCTGAGTTTGCCGATAGGGAGTCTCGAATTTTAATGGTGGGTCATTTGTTGCTTTATCAACCTGCGATTGCTTGGATGCGAGAATATTTAGCAGGCGGTCAGGCGGGAAATGTGCTTCATGTGGCGACTCAGAGGCTGAAGTTGGGGAAGGTGCGTCGGGAGGAGAATGTTTGGTGGTCTTTTGCTCCCCATGATGTTTCGGTGATTTTGGAGTTATTGGGTAAACCGCAGTTACAAGGGGTGACGGCTAGTGGTCATGCCATGTTGCAATCTGGGATTGAGGATAATGTTCATGTGGATTTAGTTTTTGCGGGGGGCCAAACGGCTCATGTTCATTGTTCCTGGTATTGGCCTTTGTTAGCTCGGAATACGGTGGTGATTGGGGATAAGCAGATGTTGGTTTATGATGAGGTGTTGCAAAAAATCACGATTTATGATAAAGGAGTGGATGAAAATTTAAACAACCGTGATCAAGGTAGTTATTTTGTGGAAGTAGCGGATACTCAACCCTTAAAAATTGAGTGTGAACATTTTTTAGACTGTATTAAAACCCGTCAACGTCCCCATTCCGATGGTTGGAATGGTGCTTTAGTGGTAGAAATTTTAGAGAAAGCAACGGAGTTATTAAATGGCTGAGTATTTTGTTCATGAATCCGCTTATGTGGATGAAGGGGCGGACATTGGCAAAGGAACTAAAATTTGGCATTTTTGTCATGTGATGGGAAAAGCCAAAATTGGTCAAAACTGTTCTTTTGGGCAGAATGTTTTAGTGTCTAATAATGTAGTGATTGGCAATGGTTGCAAAATTCAGAATAATGTCTCCCTTTATGAGGGAGTAATTCTGGAGGATTATGTGTTTTGTGGCCCCAGTATGGTGTTTACCAATATTAAAACCCCTCGTTCTGAATTTCCCCGTAATACCAGTAATGATTATTTAACAACTTTAATAAAACGGGGGGCAAGTATTGGGGCAAATGCCACCATTGTTTGTGGAATAACCTTGCATCAATGTGCGTTTGTGGCGGCGGGGGCAGTAGTAACTAAGGATGTCCCTGCTTACGGAATGGTGGCGGGAGTACCTGCTAAACTGATCGGTTGGATGAGTGCCTATGGGGATGTATTAAAGTTTAATGCTGAAGGTTATGCGGTTGATTCAATGGGGGTGAAGTATCAAAAGATTTCTCCTCTGGAAGTTAAGCAAATTTAAACTAAGGAAAATAAAAAAATGAGTCAGACAAAGATTCCTGTTTTGGATTTAAAACCGCAATACGAAAGCATTAAAGAGGAGATTCAGACGGCGATTAATCGGGTGATTGAGTCGGGTCAGTTTATTATGGGGCCTGATGTTAAGGCGTTTGAACAGGAGGTGGCGGCTTATCTGGGAGTTAAGTATGCCATTGGGGTAAATTCGGGTACGGATGCGTTGGTGATTGGTTTGCGGGCTGCGGGAATTGGGGAAGGGGATGAGGTGATTACCACTCCTTTTTCTTTTTTTGCAACGGCAGAATCAATTAGTAATTTGGGGGCGAAGGTGGTGTTTGCGGATATTGAGGCGAGTACCTATAATATTGACCCCCAGCAGATTCGGGCTAGAATCACCCCCCGCACTAAGGCGATTATGCCAGTACATTTGTATGGACAGGCGGCAGCAATGGGAGAGATTTGGTTGATTGCCCAGGAGTATGGGTTAAAGGTGATTGAGGATTGCGCTCAGTCTTTTGGGGCGAGGTATGATGGTAAGGCTGTGGGAACGATTGGTGATGTGGGGGCTTTTTCGTTTTTCCCGTCTAAGAATTTGGGGGGTTATGGTGATGGGGGGATGATTGTTACGGATGATGAGCAAATCGCTGAAGTCGCTGGGATGTTGCGGGTACATGGGGCGAAGAAGAAATATCATAATGAAGTGTTAGGATATAACTCGCGGTTAGATACAATTCAGGCGGCAATTCTGCGGGTGAAGTTGCAATATATTGATCAATGGAATCAGGGGCGGCGCAGGGTAGCGGAGATTTATAATCGATTGTTAGAGGATGTGGAGGGTGTGGTGACTCCGGGTTTAGCTGAGGGTCATGTGTTTCATCAGTACACGGTTAGAATTACTGGGGGAAAGCGGGATACAGTTCAACAATATTTAACTGAGCAGGGAATTGGGACAATGATCTATTATCCCATACCCCAAGACCAGTTACCTGTTTATAAAGGACAGTATGAGGCTTGCCCGGTGAGTGATTTGGCGGCGCAGGAGGTGTTGAGTTTACCAATTTGGCCGGAGTTAGAAGAAGAAGTGATTGAGAAAGTAGTTGATAAAATTAAAACAGGGCTAGGCAAAGAATCACTCGAATTGTAGAGTTAAAAACCTCTAATTTTCTACAATGCGAGAATCTTGGTCACTCTTATTTTAAAAATCAAATGGAATATTCTTGATGATATAGCAGTGTGAAATGATTCGTGAAAAAACGATCCGCTCAAAGCCCCCAGGATTGGGGGTTTGGGGGCCGGAAAATTTTACAAATGATTCCACATTGCTATATAAGAAAATTTATTCTGAATATCTATAAAATAGAAAAAACCATGCACTAATAATCCTAAGCTGATGGGAACAGAGAAAGATGCAGATTTTTATAACAGGGTTTATCTGACTTCAGAAAAGTATAAGAGACACCCTGAATTAATCGACTATTATTATGAAGTTTGGTGCGAAGGCATTAATCAAATTAAAAATTACGTATCTCAACCAAAACATATTATAGATTTAGGGTGTGGCCCAGGTCACTTTGCTTTTTTATTAGCTTCAAATTTAGATATTCTGGAAAATTATGAGGGCTACGATTTCTCGGAGGTAGCCATTAATATGGCTCAATTTCTGATCGGTAAAGATATGAGATTTAAGTTCTATCAGCAAGATTTACGAATGTTTGATTTTCCCCAAAATAATAATTTTGTTGTAACAATGTTTGAATTTTTAGAGCATATTACATTTGATTTACAATTAATGAGTAAAATTCCAGTAGGATCATGGGTTGTTTTTAGTGTTCCCTCCTATGATAGTGCGGGTCATGTAAGATGGTTTAATTCTTTGGAAGAAGTTGAAAATCGCTATGAACCCTTGATAAGGATTGAAAATGTTTACATTTGCAAAGTTAAGAAGAATCAAATATATGTGTGTATTGGTCGGAAGGTAGGATTAGAACAACCAAGCGAATTAATTAGGGCTTGCTGAAAAAGTCGTGAAAAATTGGGTGACAAATTGATGGCGAGTTGGAAAGACAAAAGTATAAGTGGGGCTTGCTTCAGCAAGCCCTATCTATTCCTCTTTTGTCACTCTCGTCGGATAAAAATCTGAAACCCCAACGGAGAGGCACTTTTGTCTCGAAGACCGAAAATGGAAATTTCTAATCGTCGGCAATCGCGAAATGAAAGAACAGGAAAGGCTTTCACGATTTCAGTCAGATTTTACTTTCCCCAGAGTGATAAAAGAGAGATATCGGCGTAGCACCGGAGAACTCATCTGGTAAAAGCTGCATCTAATAAAACCTAAAAATGTTAATTTTTTAATAAATGCTAATATAGCAAGTGGAAATCATTTTGAAAAAGATCGGGTCCCCAAACCCCCAATGCTGGGGGCTTTGAGCGGATCGATTTTTCACGAATCATTTCACACTGCTATAGCTCTGGCAAAATTTATCCTCCGTTTTTTCTCTAGATCTTTTTCCCTCAACTACTGCGGATTATCAAATGACTCAAGTCCTTCAGTCGATCAACTGTTTTTTTGGGGAAATGCTGTTCTAAAAATAACCAAGAATCATTGATCTTCTCTACAGCATCAGCACTTTTAAGATAATTAGTGATTCGGCTTAAGTTACCTCTAGGATATTTGATCCCAACGGCGATTGTTCCTAGCTCTGCCATAGTTAAAGAAAGATGTCCGTAGTAATAAAACTTACCATCAATCTCAACAGGAATTTTATGTTGATATTTTACAGGAAGCATATCAATTTCGTTTAGCTTATGCGTAACATGGTTCTCTAAGTATTTATCGACTTTGACATCCTTCCATAAGGAATAATCTAGAATTTCTAGCAATTTTTTGGACAGTAACCTACAAGCACCAATAGTTTCCCCAAGACGTTTCGGCATACCATCGTCTTTGATCTTACCACCATAACCTTTCCAGTGAATAAGCTCGGTTGATTGAAGGTCAAAAAAATAGCTATCCGTAAGACCTGCAAAAAGAACACCTTCATTTAAAAATTGTATATAGTGCAATATAAGCTGCTCATTAACAAAATCATCTGAACCCATAATAATGACTCCATCTGGGTTATAGCTTTTAGTTAATTGGATAGCATATTCCCATTTATCGCTAACAGGATTATTTGGGTGTTCATAATATTCAAATTTGTATTGTTCACATAATTGATAAGATTTTTGACCTTCAGAACCCACTGCAACCAAAATTAGATCAATTGTCTCACTCAATTTATTTTTCAAGCTTTGATAATACTCAAGGAAAATTTTGGTCAGTTCATGTCTTGCCCAAACACAAGTCAACAAAATAATTTTGGGGAGTTCTTTATTTATGGTCAATGAAGATTCATTAACGCTTACTATTCTAATAGATGAGTTAGAATTGATTAATCTGCTACGAATTAATTTACTTCTAGTAATGCTTAATGCTTCACAAAGATCATATACACTTTTGTTTGTGCCTAATTTTATTAATGCTTGTTCAAGATAGCCGTCCCAAGTTTTGTCTAAATTAATATCAACTAAATTTTTTGCTGTATAATCAGCTATTTTAGAAATCAATAAAAAATTATTTGGATTTAGCTCCAAAGACTTTTTATAGTAAACTAAAGCCGACTTAAAATCATGCTGGTATAGAAACTGATCCCCTCTTTTTTGGTGAAAGAAATAAAAGCTATCAAGATAATTCGTTTGTTTTTCCTCTAGACTATGATTGTTAGAATTATTTGAAGATTTTTTAGGCGATATTTTGCCCATTTGAAATTCAATGAAATTGGCGATTGCCACAGGATTAACGGGCTGCAGTGGCTGACGATAAATATCAATTAAAGTTTTTGCGATGGTATCTGCATTATGATATTCTCTAGCAAATTTTTTTCCCGCCTCACCATAGCTTGCAACAGCATCAGGATTTAACAACAGATAGCGAAGAACATTAGTGATATTTTCTGGGTTGGCATAAGCTAGTGGTGGTGGGTATGGTAAATAATGACGTAAATCATTGCGTATATATGAGACTACGGCTTTTCCCATAGCCATCCCTTCTACAGCCAAGACTCCATACCAACCTATACGAAGCTGATCAACAATGATTGAGGCTTTCCGATAAACAGCCATAGCTTCTTCATGGGGCATATTTTGAACCACTTTAAAGTCAAACGTAAGTCCCTCCTGTTTTAATTGCTCAATAGCATTAAGCACATACTGACTACCCTTGACCCCAGAACGGGAAGGAGCATGTACAATTAAAGGAATTGAGGGTATGCTTTTAGAATCTTCATAAGTTAGATTGGTAAAATCAATAGCACGGGGTACGATTAGTGCATTGGGAACATAGCATTGCAACTCAGGATCATTTACAAAAACGTCATCACAAACTCCTAAGACAAAATCACGAAATGCTTTTTGATCTATCTCTGCAAAGCAAAAAGGCATTGTTCCATCATCACAAGACAACTGTTCATCGACGTAATTGTAGGGAGTAGCTTTTCTGAAAATTGAAGCTAGGCGGATTTCCGATCCACGAAAATGATAAAAAACTCGTTTTTGCATTGCCTTTAATAAAAGCAAATCTAACCCAGTAGGAAAATAAAAGTATTTATTATAAAGAAGTGGACGAAAATGATAATGATAGGTATTATAGATATCAAGCTTCTGTTCAACTAAGTACGAATTGATAGATGCAAGTGCATGTTTTTGTGATACTATGGAAATATCTTGTGTGTACCTAAAGCCATTCGCCCCTAATGCTGCATGTTTTGTCTTAATACCAAGCTTAGTTAGTGACTTACTTAGGGTGCCAGGTTGATTGGCTGCATGAGTAGGTAGATGAAGTATTGGTTCAAGAACACCAGAAGGTATTTCCTTCGATACAGTGCGATTTCTGGCAAGTATTTCTTCATATAAACTTAAGATTACTTTTTCTTGTTCTTCCCAGCAATATTTTTGCGCTAATTGAGAACCTTGGGCTACGTTGGCTAGTCCTTTAGGATAATGCGATAACGCCATTTTTACTGCTTCAGCAAAACCTTCAACATCTTCAGCATTAAATGTAAAGCCACAATTGTTTTGAGATAAAAAATCTTGCATCGCAGTTGTTGCCGTACTAACAATGGGAAGACCAGCATGGATATACTCAAAAACCTTGGTAGGTAAGGCTAAATCAGAATTTCCATATATAGTTAAAGGGCTAATTCCAATAGAGGCATTACGAATAAAAGACGTTACATCACAATTAGGCACATAAGGATGAATATGAACCCTATTTTCAGCATTATTATCCTTGGCAATACTCAAGAGATCTTCTATAAATTGACCCTTGTTATTAGTCAACATAGCAAGATGAATATTAGGTAAAATTCCTAAAGATTTTACAGCATATTGTAGACCACGAGGTGCATTGACATTTCCATTATAAACCAATAGTTGATTGTTATTGTCTATGTTTAAGGATTTACGAATACAGGGAACATGAAAAGGGTCAAAATCAGTAATATGAGGAGCATTCAACACAAGCCCAGGCTTTGGTAAATTATACTTGTTAGAGATAAGATTTGATAAAATTGGTGAAACCGAGGTAAGGGCATTTGGTTGGTAAATATACTTTTCCTCTTGATCTAGAGCAAAAATGCGTATATATTCAGCTATATGGCTACATCCTTCAACATACTCATGAAGGTCATGTATCCATCCAATCTCGCCGATTGTATGTTTTTCCCGTAATTTAGCACCTATAGGCAAACCATACATATCATGGCTATGAAGAAAATGATAAGATTCTCTTTGAATAACATCTAAAAAACCCATCACCATTCTTTCAATAAAAAGTTCAATATTATAAACTCCCTCTTCAAGCCACCAAGCATTCTTTTTTTTCATTTGGAATTTAGGATTTTCTATCAAAGTTACTTTAAAGGGATAGCCTTCAAGAGTCTGAATTTGCGCCAGTTTATTATTTAAGCCTAATAAATGTACCCGGTAGCCATGCTTGCTAAGACTGAAAGCGGTTTTTAAAACCCTTGAATCACCCTGAACTGCATTAGCCACAATCATACAAACTGAATACTGGGAATTTCTTATATATTTTTTGTCAAATAACGCTGCCATTTTTGTATCCTCGGTCTTTTATCAATAATTGCTAAATTGTTTAAAAGTCTTTTTTTTATTTAACGTATTTTAGATAATACTCTTCCAATTCATTCTGAACTTGTTGCAGTTGATACCGCAAAAGTTTATTTTCCTGAAAAATTTCTGTTTCGGCATCTAAAATAACACGGATTGGTGTTTTTTTATCTTCTTCAAATTGCCGAGATAATTGTTCTACTTTTTTTGCTTCGTGCCATACATTTTGAAGTGGCTTAGTGTTACTTGTCAGCAAAAAAAATTCTTTTAATTGCTGAATTATTTGATCAGAAAAGTATCGTTGCAAAACTTCCCAAGGGTCAGGTTGAGGAACGAGAACACTGGCATCACGACTAAAATATCTTTCAGCGGGTGTAACATTATCAGAAAGTTTAATGTCAACTGCAAAAGCTCCTATTTCTGCCATTTTAAATCCACAATGACCTACTTTAACCTCTCGATTATCAACTTGAGCTACGACACAGTTATCATACTCCAGTAACTGTAAGCCTAATTGCAATAACTTTTGAGTCATCGCACCATCAAGGCTACGATTGATATCCAGTCCACTCCATATACTGAATCCCAATTTATCTAGTAGTGTCCTAGATAAACATCTTCCCATACCGATTGTTTCCCCAACTCGCATGGGATCAGCCTTACCACTATATCCCGTCCACAAAACTAAATTATGATTATTAATATCAAAGAAATACGCATCTTTTAAGCCACAAAATACCAAATTATCTTTAAGCTGATGATCATAAAATTCTATTAAACTTTGAGAAATGATATCATCTGAACCGACAATAATCACCCCATCAGGATCATAATCAGCACATCGATTAAGACCATACTCCCACTTAGAACTCAACGGTTCATTTGGGTACTCAAGATAATCAAAACCACATTCTTCACATAATTGACGAGAAACTTCTCCTTCGGAACCAACCGCCAAAAGTTCCAGATGGATTTTACCCGCTAACTCTTTCTTAAGGTGTGCATAATAAGATAAAACAATTCGAGTTAACTCTGGTCTACGCCATACACAAGTATAAATTATAATTTTGTTTATACGATTATGATTACTAGCAACAGATTTAGGTTGAGCAGGATCTAGCTCCTCTGTAATAATCGCCCCCCAATTCTTGGCAACTTGTTGAGTAGCGATTAAGTAACGAATATATTGACTATTTCTTAAAAATACTTCTGCTTCTTTAAACTTTCCTTGGTGAGTATGGGCTTCAGATAGAATGGGGAAAATATTAGCTATACTCGAATGTAAACCCATGATTTGAGCGCAATCTGCTATGGCTTGATGGTATTGCTGATTAAGCAGATGTTTTCTTGCTGAAATAAATAGTTGCTCCTCTTGTACTGCTTGTGCCGTATCAAGCTGATTAGGTACACTACCATACTTAGTGACTAAATCATCTAACTTCGACTTGATATCGCTGAGATTCGGTTGGATTTGAAGCGCATTTTGATAATGTTTGATAGCTTGTCCTGTATTTCCTTTAATTAAAAGTATATCTCCTAGTTTTACATAAATTTCAGCATTATTAGGTTCAATTTGTAAAGTGCTTTTATAAAAAGTAATAGCCTGCTCTATTTTGCCTTGCTCTTTCAAAACATCAGCCAATTTTAAAGAAATCTCAGCATCTTTGGGGTTTACTTCCAATGCCTTATAATAAACCTCTAAATCCGTCGGATTATCTGCAACGGCTCGGTGATAAACTTGAGAAATTTCTTGAGAATAACTCTGAATTTGATGTTGTAGAGCATCCCCTAACTTTTCATGAATTTGTGGCAAATTTGTATCAAGTTTAACCGCAGAACGATAAGCTGCGATCGCACTCTCCCAATCCTCTTTTTTGACCAAAACATCGCCTAAATTATAATGTGACCACGCAAAATTTGGATCTAACTCAATGGCTTTTTCGTAGGCTGCGATCGCCTCTTCCCAATCTTCTTTTTTAACTAAAACATCCCCTAAATTATGATGAGATAACGCAAAATCCCCCTTCAAATTGATAGCATTCTGATAAGCTTGTGCCGCCTCATCCCAACGTTCTAACGTCCGTAACACATCCCCTAAATTATTATAAGACCAAGAAAAATCAGGATTCAATTCAATCGCTTTTTGATACGCCACAACCGCTTCATCCCAACGTTGCAACTTCAGCAAAGCATCCCCTAAATTATGATGAACTTGAGCCACATCCGACTGAAGGGTGATGGCAGTTTCATACATCTTAACGGCTTCTTCCCATCGTTCCAACTTCAGTAACAAATCCCCTAACTCTCGTTGTACCTCAACCCAAGTCGGCGCAATGGTTAATGCTTGCTGATAAGCAGCGATCGCATCCTGCCATTTTTCCTGTTCAACTAATACCTTTGCCAAACGATAAGCAGGTTCAGCCGGAGAAATAGATCGACGACGACTTTTAACCATAGAAGACACAATTTGGGGATTCTTAGAAAACGTTGAGGGTCGCTGCTGAATAATCATAGTCAATTATATAATAATTTATAGACACAAAATCAACAATTAAAAGGTTAAGAAATCCTAGACAACTCTGCGGCTTGTTGATAAGCTTCAACGGCGGCTTCCACTTCTTCTTGTTGCCAGAGAACATCCCCTAACTTATAATGCACCTCCCATAACTCAGGCGACTTCTGAAGCACTTGCTGATAACAAGCGATCGCTTTTTGCGGCTGTCCTTGACGTAACCAAATATCTCCTAATGCTTCTTGAACAGAAATTAATTCAGGGTTTAATTGAACTGCTATTTCGTAATATTTGATAGCATCCTCCCACTGTTCCTGTTCTGCATAGATATCCCCTAACATTTCATAGACTTCCGGATCTTCTGGCTGAAGTTGTCGCAGATGATCATAAATTTGTTGAGCTTGGGCGATCTGTCCTTGACCTTGTAAACCTTGGGCCATTAACCGATAAGCTTTTGTCTGTTGAGGTTCCTGTGCAATAACTTGACGACAAACCTCAATACAAGCTTGCCACTGACCCAGCTTGAAATACTGATCAGCTTGTTCTAGTAATTCCGTTGGATTCCGTTCGCCCAGATCAGGAGAGGACTTTTGAGTGGGGGAATATTTTTCGTTGCCATTCCCATTGTAAACAGCAACAGTTGGATTAGTCAAAGACAATGATAACGTTTTGTGTTCTTCTGGCTGGGGCTGTTGTAAGCGTTCTCCCAACTGAGGATGGCGAATTGCCCGATGGGGATCTCTCACTAAGGCTTGACCATAACAAATCATCCCTTGGGTTCGTTGTCCCCGTTGCCAGAGGGCATCCCCCAGTTGCAAACAGTCTTGGACTGAAACCTTTTCCGGCTCTAATCGTAACGCTTCATACAAACAATCCTCGGCATTATCCTGATGACCAATGGCTTGCCATCCGTAACTCAACTGTTGATAGGTGAAGGCACTGGGTTGAAACTGAATCGCTTTTTGATAGCAAGCAATGGCCGTTTTCCAGTTTCCTTCCTGGCTGTAGACTTCCCCCATCCTCAGATACCCTTCTGCTTGCTCAGGTTGCAGCTTAATCCCCCGTTGATAACATTGTTTGGCTTTCTCCCCATTCCCCAAGGCCACCCAAGCTTTCCCTAATAGCCAATAAACGGCTACTTCTTGAGGAGAGGAAATAAGCAGTTGCTCACAGTTGTGAATACAATCGTGATACTGTCCTTGCTCAAATAGCTTTTGAGCTTGCTGATACTGGCTTGACTCCGTTAGGGATTCACTGACAGACACGGCTGTTGTTGTCCACGTTTCCCCAATATCACTGTTTTGCAACTCACGCCTTGGTACGGATGGATACATCCCTAGTTGTCCTGATAGAAATGTTCCAGCCAGCATCTGCAAAATTGGGTTTAAGGTCTGACTCTCCTGTAACGCTTGATGGTTGTGGATTAAAGCTTGAGTTAAATTTTGCAAGGCCATTAACAGCCGAGGATTCACTTCTAAAGCCTGATGATAACAACTCAACACCTCCTGCCAGCGACCTTGAACCACAAACGCCTTGCCTAAACTATTATAGGTTTCAAAAGCTTTGGGATTAATTTGTAAGGCTTGTTGATAATGAGCAATCGCTTCATCCCATTGTCCTTGAGCGGCTAAGACTTCCCCTAAGTTATGGTGAGCTTCGGCATAGTTGGGATCAAACCAAATGGCGCGACGATAACAGATGGCCGCATCTACTAATCTTCCCCGATGTAAAAATAAACTCCCCAAGGCTAGATGTTCTTTCGGTTTAACGGCTTCTGGTTTTAAGCTAAATCCTTGATACCAATATTCAATGGCGATCTCCTGCTTTCCGAGGCGATCTAAAACTTGGGCTAAATTTCGATAGGAAACGGCTAAATTAGGATTAAGCGCGATCGCTTTTTTATAAGCTAGAACCGCCAATTTCCACTGTTGTTGTTTAGCATATAAATTCCCCAAATTGGTATAAGCAATAGCATTTTGGGGTTTAAGTTTAACTAATTTCCGATAAGCTCTGACTGCTAGATCTAAACGTCCCAGTTGATTGAATGCTTTTCCTAAAATTTCATAAGCTTGGCTTTGGTTTGGTGATTGGGCTATTACTTGCTGACATTTAGCGATCGCTTTTTTGAATAACTGATGATTCAAATCCTGTTCCGCTTGTTTCAAAATTTCTGTTTCATTCCCTGTAGAGACGTGCCATGGCACGTCTCTACAGGGTTTTGTATTGGAGCTAGAAATTTCTTGTGATTGGATGGCTTGTTGTTGAGCCTTTTCTAAGGCTAATTGAGCTTCTTCCCAGTTTGGTTCTTGCTTTAAAGCTTGACGAAAACAAGCGATCGCAAACTCTATTTTTTCTTGACTTAAAAGCGTTTTTCCTAAATTCAACTGTTCCTGGGCACTCACTAAATCTGGCTGCAACTGATAAGCGTGATACCAACATTCTGTCGCTTCAACAGTCCGATTTAATTTTGTTAAGACTTTCGCCAAGTTCTGATACAGTTTCTCAGAATCTGGCTTGTATTTTAGGGCTTTTTGATAATATTCAACGGCTAATTCCCATTGCTGTTGTTTGGCATATAAGCTGCCTAAATTTCCCAAGGGTTCTGGTAAATCAGGCTGTAACTGAATAGCCTTTTGATAGGAAGCTTGAGCTTGTTCAAAATTTCCTTGAAGTTGTAGTGCATTCCCTAATATGGTGTAAGCTTCTGCACAGTTTTTCTCCAGGTTTAATACCTTTTGACAGGCTAAAATCGCTTCCTCAAAGTTTTTTTGAGTTAAATGCTCTTTCGCCTTTTGCAACCCATTTTCTAATGGAGTTACATCAAGGTTTGAGGATGATATCATGGGTCTGGTATCACAAGAAGAATGGTTAGATTTAACTGTTTCCTTTAGGATATCAGAAACTTGAAGCAATGTCTCTAAAGATTTAACATTAATTTGCAAATCTTCCACTAAAGGAGTGGGATACATCAGTTGTCGCAAAAAAGCACACCCTAAAGCTTCCCCTTGGATAGAATAATGTTTCAGTCCTAACTGCTGACTAATTAGCCAATAATAAGGGCGAATATAATGGGGAGACACTAACTCAACTACAATGGTATTCAGTTGACAAAAAACCAAATTTGTTAATCCAGCCCCATGGGGTGCGATAATCACTTCAGCTTGAGAAAATAAATTAGCTTGTTGTTGAACTGTTAAGGTTTCTAACTCAATCGAGACAAACCCCCATTGACTTAAATACTCTAAAATTTCCGGTTCATTCAACAGTCGTCGATATCGGGCTTTATTCCGACTAATATAAATTCGTTGAGGATAGGATTTTTTTTTATCCAAAACATCTGTTAAAAAAAGGCTTCGTAGAAACTGAATCGTACTAGGTACAACCCAACCCACCGAAGCCGGATAGGAAGGGACAATTAAACTAGAGGCTTGCAGATAAGAAACTTGATCACTTTCTATAATTTTATCATGAGGAATTCCAATTTTTTCTAAAGTTTCTCGTTGAAAGCGTTGTTGATTAGAATTGATTAAAAACCAATCTATTGTGTTTAAATCAATGTTATTGTCTTGTAAAATTTTAATTCGAGGTAAAATATCAACCATCCAATGAAAATAGACATTCCCTGATAGTCCTGATAACACCGCAACCCGACCTTTAATCACTTTTAAAGGGGGAAGATCATCTAACCCAAAAACTTGATGTTGACTCCAATCATAATTTTTACATCCGGGTAAAGGAGTAGGATAAAATGGAGACAGTTCAGGAATTAATTCATTATCTGAATTGAAAATCGCGATCGCATTACAGACATTCCACCAACTGGTTTTAGGAGCCACCCAAGCGAGACCTTCAGGAATAATTGTTACAGTAGAGTTAGAATAGTTTTCTAATAAATTTGGGGGATAAAAATACTGTTCAATTCCGGGTGCAATTAACTGAGGTTTAAACTGTTGATGAATTTTTTTCAAGCAGGGTTTACAGTCTAATCCTTGACATTTAGGCTGATTCGGAGCAGGAGGTTTGAGAGAATTAGAAAGTTTTAATTGATAGCGTTCTTTAGCTGATTTAAAAATTAACTTTTCTTGTTTAACTTGCTGCTGTTTTTCCAAAACTTCACTAACTTTTTGATAAAGTTGTGTATTATTAGGTTGTAGGCTTAAAGCTTTATGATATTGCAATGCAGCCTCAGTAAAATACCACTGTTTCTCTAAACAATTTCCCCAATTAATATAAGCTTCATTTAATTTTGACTCAATCTCAATTGCTTGTTGATAATAGCGTTCTGCACTAGGATAATTGCGATATTCTCCTAAAACATTGGCTAAATGTAAATAGGTTTGAGCTAAATATTTTTTAACAGAATTAATCTTAGGTTTAGATTTTTGTAGTTCTCCCAAAAATTGACGACAAGCTATTGTCGCTTGATCCATAATATCTTCAGTTTTAAACTGTTCTAATGATTGACAATAGGCGGTTATCCAAGGTTGTTCTAAAGCTACTATTTTTTGAAGATAAATGATAGCTTCTTCGATTTTATTTTGACCGAGCAATATAGTTACACATTGACTCTGAAGCGAAATAGAATCCGGTTGAATCTTTAACCCTTCTTGTAAATATTGCAAAGCGACAGAAAACAAATTATGTTGATAAAAAATTTTCCCTAAATTTTCATAAGCTTTAACGAAACTGGGTTGAATTTTAACCGCTTGTAAATAATTGGCGATCGCTGCATCTATATTTCCATTTTTTAAATAAGCTTGCCCTAAATTATTGTGAATTTCCGCCTGTTCTGGCTCAATCTCAATCCCTTGCTTAAAAATTTCTATGGCTTGGGAATATTCATCAATTTCTATCCATAAACACCCTAAATTATTATAAGCTATAATCAGTTGAGGTGCAAGTTCTATCGTTTTTTGATAACTTTTGATAGCTACTTCAATTAAACCTTGCTTTTGATAAACAACCCCTAAATTATAATAAGCTTCTGCATAATTCGGCTTTTGCAGAATTGCTTGTTTATAACATTCAATTGCTTTTAATAAATTCTGCTGTTGTTCAAAAATAATTCCTAAATTATAATAAACTTCTGGCCATTGAGAACAAATTTTAAGAGCCTGTTGATAATAGGAAATCGCTGGGTTAAGTTGTCCTTGACTTTGTGATAACAAAGCTTTTTCAACGAGATCTCTTTCTCCAGAATTTTTCATTGCGATGAACTAGCCAAACTATTGAGAGAAGATACAAACTTTTTTATTCTCAACAACGAGAGCAGCATCGTAAAATATCTTACTGTTGAATCTTGATGCTGCTGGCTATTGAGGTTCGTCGCCTTAAATTAAATCAAAATTGTCATCACTTAACGTTAAGTTTTGACCCATATCTAACAGAGGAGTTGAAATGCCTTGTTGATCAATATAGTAAAGTAAACCACTTTCAGGATCATAAACTAAATTCGCATTACCTGCATCCGCAGCATTTCCAGAGAAGTTAGCAATAGTTTGGAATTCTCCACCTGCTAATGCACCCGGTACACCCGGAGCAATGGCTGAGAAATCAGCAGCACTTAGAGCAATCACATCTTCTGAAGCGTTAAAATCAGTTAATGTATCTTTGCCCAGAGTATTAAAGTCTCCCTGATAGACAAAGGTATCTTTTCCTCCGCCACCGATTAGGAAATCATTTCCTGCCCCTCCAATTAAACTATCATTACCTTTATCACCAGAAAGACTATCGTTTCCTTCTCCTCCAACCAAGGTATCGTCACCTTGACCGCCATAGAGATAATCCTTATCTAACCCACCATTGAGGGAGTCATCATCCTCACCGCCATAGAGGGTATCAATCCCGGCTCCACCATCAAGAATATCATTCCCTTTGTCACCGTAGAGTAGGTCATCTCCATCTCCACCGACAACCGTATCCTTACCTTGTCCACCATAAAGGATATCGTTGTCGGAACCCCCATCAATGGCATTATCTCCTTTTCCCCCAAAGATGATATCCTTGCCTTCATTCCCGAAAATTGTATCATCTCCTTCATCACCATAGATGATGTCATCCCCTGCTCCACCGGAAATCAAATCATTTCCTTTCCCGCCATGAATGGTGTCGTCCCCGTCACCCCCCAAGAGGCTGTCATCTCCTTGTAAACCTAGGATGGAGTCATCACCATCACCGCCATCAATTGCATCATTTTGCTTACCGGACAGGATGACATCATTCTTTGAACTTCCAGCCAATACATTAGGCTGGTCTAGTGACCCGACAATTACTAACCCTCCATTTTTACCTTCAGACTCGCTGGTAGGTTCTGTTAGGCTGTTTTGAATTTGCTGGGCGAGATCCGATAAAATTTGCTGGTTTGAGGTTATGTCTGGAAAGATTAGGTTTGACATGGTTTGAAATTCATTTAAACTCAGCTATTAACTGGAAATACGATCTATAGCAATCGCTACAATACTTTGAACCTGGATGAAACTAGGGTATAGCTATTATTGTAGATGCAATTTCGTCCTCTATCTCAGGATAGATGTTTTTATAATTTTTGTCTACTGGGAAAATACGGTTTTTTCAGGACTGTACTAAGGTAAAAACATTGATATTCCATTGGATCGCCTAAAATCGAGGTTAAACTCGCTGTAATTACGATTTTCTTGTTATTTTTAAGGTAGAGTTAGCTAAGTTTATGATGAATTAGCGAAGTGGGGAACACGGTTGAACGTTAAAACCAGCATTATTATTAACTTCAATAGAACAAGAATAATCTAATTTTCCGCTTTGGCTTCCTTGGTTTCTTGAGATTTCATTCCCCTGACCCCCTAAACTGCCTTTAGCAATAATATTACCTGAAACTTGATTATTAATAATTTTAACCTGGTTCATCCTATAAGGTTGATTATTGGTATCTGCCATTACAAAAATATCAGAATCGATGATTTGATTATTTTCAATTGTGGCATTATTGATGTCTTGAACCTTATAAAGTCCAATATAAGCATTGCCGCGATTATTTTTAATCGTAACATTTTTAACCGTTGTTCCACCACAACATTCTTGAATTAAAATTCCTTCTCCATCTACACTTAAATAGTTTGTTTCTCCGATTTTATGGCGATAAACTTGATAATCATTTCCTTCAATTAAAACATTCCATCCTGACCAGTCAATTCCTCGATTTTCTAACGTTACGGCACCCGTCGCTTCTCGTGTTCCTGTGGGATCTGTCCACCATTGTTTATTGGGTTCATCTTTAATTTCATTATCTTGAATTATTAACCCATCTCCAGCCGCATGAATAGCAACTCGCATGGTATGGTAAACCCAATTATCTCGAATCACAATTCCTTTGCGAAAAAGTCCGGGTTCAGTGGTGGGAGTTCCTGCTAATTGAAACCCGTCTTTTTTTCCCCCTCGGTTAACTGAAATTCCATAATGGTTAGTATAATTGAAGGGAACTTTATTGCCTTGTTCATAGGTGATAATTTTCTTTTTATCTTTTGACTGTAAGCGATATCCGGGTTGTTCATAATTATCAGTAATTTTATCATTAATTCGGTTATTAGCTACTAACACATTTTCATAGACAGTGAGTTCAATATTAGCAGCAAAGCGATGACTATAACGTTGCCAAGGGTTCTGAAATTCAAGATTTGGAACTTTTGGATCGGGTTTAGCAACGTTATTACTACGAATTCCAAATATAATAATATTACTACTTTTAGTCTGATCTAAATCCCCAACCAAGTTAATCGCACCTCGATTAATATCTAGGTTAACAATACCAATATTACTATCTTGATTTGGGGTTTGGGTTTGAATACTTTTAAAGGCGGTTTCGTTAGGAGTTCCGTTTCCTGAAAGCTGGGGTTTATATTCAGGAAAGACTAATTTTGTTGGAGGATTATACTCCTTTAATTTTGCCGATTTAATTTTAGGTGTTTCTCCGCGAATCACAACATTAGATTTAAGTTTGATACTATCATCAAAAATATAGGTTCCTGATGGAAAATAAACAACCCCTCCTCCATTATTTGCAGCCGCATCTCTAGCAGCATTGAACTGTTCTACTACTGTTGAACCGGGAAAATCTTTAATATTATAAACACAATTCCATTGAATTTTATTTGTCCAAGAATAGGTATTATTTCCATAAAAAGAGGCAATTGCATTATCTGTTTCTCCCCCACTAGGGCTTCCACAGGTAGACAAACTAGGGGAGGAAGATAATATTGAAGACTGATCTGGCAATAATAGGGTTGTAAACGCATAACCTACTACGGTAAATCCGATGAAAATGATCGTTCCTAAAAAGAAGATCATAAACCGTTTAACTCGTTGTTTTTTAAGCATAATTTTACAAAATGAGATAACAAGATTACTGTTGAATTAATGCTTCTATCTCTTCCATAGAGGTTGGTAAATTTTTCGTTAAAATTTCTGTTCCTTTTTCTGTTACTAATATATCATCTTCGATTCTAATTCCTCGCACATCAGCAAATTGTTCTAACCGTTCCCAATTTACTTGTTTTTGATATTTTTTCCGATTTTTAGGATCATTTAAAATAGCCGGAACTTGATAAAATCCGGGTTCTATTGTGACTAACATTCCGGGCTTTAGGGGACGATTTAACCGCAAAAAACACCAGCCAAACCGTTGACTTCTGACCCGTCCGGGTTCATATCCGGCTAAATCTCCTAAATCTTCCATGTCATGAACATCTAACCCTAATAAATGCCCAATTCCATGAGGAAAAAATAAGGTGTGAGCATCCTGTTCTACTAAGTCTTCTGGACTTCCGTTTAAGATTCCTAATTCTACTAATCCTTCCGCGATAACCATTGCTGCAATTCGATGAATATCTTCATATTCTATACCCGGCATAATAGAATCAATACAAGTATCATGAGCCTTTAAAACTACTTGATAAATATCTCGTTGAGTTGAAGAAAAGGTTCCCGAAACAGGCCAAGTTCTGGTAATATCCGCAGCCCATCCCATCTCGGTTTCTGCCCCCACATCCGCTAATAATAAATCTCCAGGCTTTAGAGGATGATGATAGTGATTATTGTGTAAAACTTCTCCGTATACCGTCACAATACTATTATAAGAACAGGTCATATTATGACTCATAATTACTCCTTCCATTGCTGCCCGAATTTCTGCTTCTAATTCAGCCGTTTTTGTTGCTTTCATTCCGGCTTTATGGGCTTCTACACTGACTTCTGCGGCTTGGCGTAATTCCTTTAATGCGGCTTCATCATGGGTTAAACGTAACGTAATAATCGCGTTTGTTAATTCTAAATCTATTCCTTCTGGTGTACTTGCGGATACAAGAGGACAGTTCAAACGTTGACGTTGTTCTGTGGCGGTGATGGGATTTTGTACCACAATTGTAGCAGCGTCTTGAAGATAATTGGATAACTCCTTTAAGGAATAATGAGCATCTGCACCGATGAGTTCTGCTATTTGATTTCGTTGAGGCATTTCTCCATGCCAAAGGGTACTCCCTTCTGGAGGATCATCCATAAATAATTCTAAGCGACCTTGATCTAACCGAATGACTGCATTTTCTAAGGGAAATCCAGCAAAATATAAGAAATGGCTACTGGCGCGAAATGAATAAATGTTAGCGGGGAAATTTCGAGAAACTGCACGACCTGACCACAAAACTGCTGGAAAATCTATTAAATAACTGAGTTTTTTACGTCGTTGACGGAGGGTATCAATCAGTAATGGGGAAGGAGTAAATAACATAATTAAATTAAGAGCAAAATCATTTTAGTTTATTTTAATCTAAAATCCTAGATAAGTGTGAAATTAATCTCAAGGAAAGAATGAATTCAGTGAGATGGTAAAACCCTGTGCTCCATTTTTAGAGAAAATCAGTTTAAAATAAAATAGGTTTTTCTCTCTATCCTAAACTTGAAACGAACAGAATTCAATCTATGGCATCTTTTAAACCAAACGCTCATAACCTCATTCAAGCTGTTGATTGGCCGATTTCTCAACTTCCGGGCTTGAATTCGGATAATCAAACCCGATTAAACCATTATGGCATTAAAACCACCTGTCAACTATTAAAAAAAGGCAAAACCCCAGCCGATAAAATGCTTTTAGCGAATTTTCTTCAGATTAATATTAGAGATATAAACAAGTGGATTGCAATGGCGGACTTAGCTAGAATTCCGAGTGTTGGCTGTCAATATTGCGGACTATTGCTTCATTCTGGTGTCAGTTCAGTCAGCCATTTAGCCCAGTTACCCGTTCACCGTTTACATCAACAAATCTTACGTTTTTATGTTGCTAATTTACAGCGAAGAGATTTATGTCCGTCTGTTGATCAAATTCAACAATGGGTGCAACAAGCCAAATTTTTATAGCTTTTTTTAGTCTTTTGCTGATACCCCATTCAGAAAAATATCGGCTAATCCTTCTGCCATTTCTTTCATCGCTTGGGGAGACGCATTAGGTTCTAGGAAGGTACTATAACTAAATCCAGCAACAGCAAACATTCCTAAAAAAACTTGAGCAACTATTCTAGGATTCATGGGTCGATAAACCCCTTTTTGCATTGCGGTTTCAAAAAATGCTTCAGTTACATTAGTCATTTTAGCAATAATTTCTGATTGAATGCGATCGCGTAATTCAGGATGAAATTGAGATTCTAAAAAGCAAATTCGCATCATATCAGCATTTTCATGCAGGTTTATGATGCGTCGATGCAACAATTGTGCTATGGCTTTATAGTTTCCCACTGCACTTAATTCTGTTAACAAATCCGTTAAAATTTCGACCCATCCTTCGGTAACAATGGCGATTAAAATAGCTTTTTTATTAGCAAAATGTCGAAATAATGTCCCTTCGGCAACCCCTGCGGCGATGGCTAAATCACGAGTCGTGGTACTATCATACCCCTGATGGGCAAATAGCCGTCGTGCAGCCTGTAAAATCTGCGTTTCTAATGGCGATGATATGGAATGATTTAAATGTGGCATAACCTTCTGATCATACGCGGCTGTAGTCTTAGCCTATCATCCGTTCCCAAAGACCGACCTTGAACGATATAACTCTTCATAGTTTAACATCAGGCTCAGGTTATAATCCAATATGATCATGCTTTAAGATAGATTCGGCAATCATTGCTTCTGCCCTTCTTGTCAAATTACATTGATAAAAATCTATGTCTTTGGGTTATTTTTTCACAGGGAAACCAAGAACAAAGAAATGCTCCTTTCTAGGACAACGTTTGTTTTCTCTAGTTTTAAGCATTTGTTTATTTTGGGTGATGGGATTTCAAACGGTTTGGGCTGATGAAATTTCACCCTCAACCCATTCTATTCAACCTTATTTAAAACGAGTTGCCCGAGAAATTACTGAATTTACGCTCGATAATGGCATGAGATTTATCGTTTTAGAACGTCATCGTGCACCTGTGGTTTCTTTTTTAATTTATGCTGATGTTGGCGGCGTTAATGAACCTGATGGACAAACAGGAGTCGCCCATTATTTAGAGCATTTAGCGTTTAAAGGAACTCAAAAAATTGGGACAACTAACTATGAGGCGGAAAAACCGCTATTTGAAAAGCAGGATCAAATTTTTGAACAAATTAAACAAGCCAAGGCAGAAGGAAACACTGCAAAACTTAAGCAATTAATGGATGAGTTAGAAAAATTAAGCGCAGAAGCAAATCAATATGTAAAACAAAATGAGTTTGGCAGAATTGTAGAACAAGCGGGGGGAGTGGGCATGAATGCCATGACTTCCAGCGAGGCAACCTTTTATTTTTATAGCCTTCCTGCTAATAAGTTAGAACTGTGGATGTCTTTAGAATCAGAACGATTTTTAGAACCTGTTTTCAGAGAATTTTATAAAGAAAAACAGGTGATTTTAGAAGAACGTCGCTTGCGAACCGAAAATTCTCCGGTCGGTCAAATGATTGAAGAATTTTCAGCCACCGCTTTTAAAGTTCATCCCTACCGTCGCCCGGTTATTGGATATGTGGAAGACTTAGAAAATTTAACCCGTGAAAATGTTAAAGATTTCTTTGAAACCTACTATGTTCCCAATAATTTAACAGTCGTTATTGTAGGAGATGTTAATCCTGATGATGTCAAAAATTTCGCTGAAATTTATTTTGGTCGTTACAGTGCCAAAGCAAAACCCCCTCAATTAAATATTGTTGAACCGCCTCAAACCGAAGCCCGTGAAATTACGTTAAAATTAAAAACTCAACCTTGGTATTTTGAAGGATACCCAATTCCAGCTTTAAATGATCCTGATTCTGTGATTTATGATCTAATTTCTAGTCTTCTCAGCGATGGTCGAACTTCTCGTTTGTATAAATCCTTAGTGGAAGAACAAAAAATTGCCTTAGCCGCCCAGGGATCAAATGGATATCCGGGGAATAAATATCCTAATTTAATGTTTTTTTACGCGATGCCAGCACCGGGTCATACTGTTGATGAAGTGGCGACAGCATTACGTCGAGAAATTGAACGTTTCAAAACTGAATTGGTTTCCGAAACTGAATTAGAACGGGTTAAAACTCAAGCTAAAGCGGGTTTATTGAGATCCTTAGATTCTAATATGGGTATGGCATTTGCCTTAGCTGAATATGAGGTTAAAACGGGATCTTGGGTCAATTTATTTGAAGAGTTAGAAAAAATTGATGCCATTACTGCCCAGGATATTCAGCGAGTAGCCCAAACTATGTTTCGTCCTGAAAATCGTACCATTGGACGGTTATTATCGGACGAATAAGAGGTAAAATTCAGGGTTTTATTGGTTCTTTTTTCAGTCTCATTCAACTTTTGATTAACTATGTTGACTTTAAATATTTTCAGCACAAAAAAATCTAAATTATTGTGGGCAGGATTACTATTACTCACAATGGTTGTTACTATTTTTTGGCATATTCCTGCCATTGCAGCCACACCCAAACATTACACCGATTTAACGTTTCCCCCCTTACCTGAACTTCAACTTCCTGACTATGAGCGCTATCAATTAGACAATGGAATTACGGTTTATTTAATCGAAGATCATGAACTTCCTTTAGTCGGAGGAACTGCTATATTTCGGACTGGAGATCGATTTGAACCTGCGGATAAAGTGGGTTTAGCCAGTATAACCGCAGAGGTGATGCGAAATGGGGGAACCTCTCAACATCCCGGCGATCAATTCAATCAAATTTTAGAAGACAAAGCCGCTTATATCGAAGCTGGAATTTATACAACATCCGGTCGCATTGGCTTTGGAGGATTGAGCGAAGATTTACCAACTGTGTTTGGATTATTGGCTGATTTAATTCGCAATCCTACCTTTCCCCAAGATAAATTAGACTTAGCAAAAACTCAAGCAAAAGGTGGGATTGCTCGTCGAAATGATGAGCCTGAAGAAATTGCGGGGAGAGAGTTAGTTAAACTCATTTATGGTGCAGATAGTCCCTATGCAAGAACTATAGAATATTCCACATTAAACCAAATCAATCGTGAGGATTTAGTTAATTTTTATCAACAATATTTTCATCCTGAAACGATGATTTTGGGAGTAGTGGGGGATTTTGATCGAGCAAAAATGAAAGCATTGATTGCTGAAAAGTTAGGAGATTGGAAACCGTCTCAAAAAGCTGTGATTCCTCCCCTTCCGTCCGTTTCTCAAGTTAATTCGGGGGGAGTTTTCTTTGTTGATCAACCTCAACTTACTCAAAGTTATGTGGAAATGGGGCATTTAGGGGGGTTATTAAATGATCCGAATTATCCCGAATTAAGCGTTATGAATAATGTAATTGATGGGTTTGGTGGTCGATTATTTAATAATGTGCGATCGCGCCAAGGATTAGCTTATTCTGTTTATGGAGCTTGGGGTGTAAGTTATGATTATCCAGGGATTTTTAACGCAGGTGGACAAACTCGTTCAGAAGCAACAGTTCCCTTTATTCAAGGAGTAAAAGCTGAACTTGAACGATTACAAAAAGAACCCATTAAGCCGGAAGAATTAGCCTATGCGAAGGAATCAACATTGAATTCTTTTATTTTCAATTTTGAAGATCCAGGTCAAACTCTGTGGCGTTTAATGCAATATGAATATTATGGCTATCCCAAGGATTTTATCTTCGATTATCAACGTCAAGTGGAAGCAACAACGATTGAAGATGTTCAACGAGTTGCTCAACAATATCTCAAACCTGAAAATTTAGTAATTTTAATTGTGGGAAATCAAAAGACGATTAATCCACCCTTAAGCAGTTTAGATAATCAGTCAAAAGTCACGACTATTGATGTGACGATTCCTGGGAGTTAGTTTTAGGGGTTGAGTTTCCCTAGCCAGTATGGACAATATTTGTCAGGACTTACGCAGGTACTCCACATATAGTGTATTGGTGCGTTAAGCTACTACTTACGCACCCTACTGATAGAGACATTGCGTAAGTCCTGTTTGTTTTTCTCTATCGGACAGGTGATCGCACTGTTGCCGTAAAATATCTTGGCTCTCCCGAATGCAGGGTGTAAAAAGTATTTTATGATACAAATTTTTGCCATCATGAAGGCTGTAAAGCTTGACAGGATTTGATTATAAGGACTACTTAGGAGACAACAAAACTGTCAACAGTGAAATCGAAAATACAATAACAGAAAGTCCTGAAATGTTTCTGCTTTGCAACAATGGAATTACGATAGTATGCACTGATTTTGAACAGAAGCGGAATAAGTTAGTAAAAATTGAAAATCCTCAAATTGTCAACGGTTGTCAAACCAGTAACTCTCTGTTTAACCAAAGAAATAGCTTAAATACCGAAAAGGTCAAACTTCTCGTCAGGCTTATATCTACAGAAAGTCCTGGTATATCAAACAAAATTGTCAGAGGAACTAATAAACAAAATCAGGTTCTGGAAGAAGCTTTTGAGACAACTCGCTCTTTTCATCAGGACACAATGGAAACAAGACCATTGGTTTGGTTTCATCAAACACGGAAATCAGTATGAAGATAATGCGTACTTTGATAGTCGTGATTATCAAGGAGATATAAAAGATTTATCTCCCAATACTCCAGTTCAGTTTGAGAGAGGAAAGAACGATAGAGGTTATTTTGCTATCAATGTTCAACTAATTAATTGATTCAATAGCAAACAGAGCTTGCATGAATAGCGATCGCCCTACCAAAAGAAAGCGCGATTGCAAATGCGTTAATGGACGATGACTAATCGCCTAAAATATAGTGGTTTTCAATTGGAGAGACATTAAAAACCCGATAACTTTCACGAAATCGGGTTTTTAGTGCATACCTCAAGTAATCGCAAACCCCTTAGATGTCTAAATCCGTCAAATTCAATCGAGGAGCATGGGTTTCAATAAACTCCCGACGAGGAGCTACGCGATCGCCCATTAACACCGTAAAAATCCGATCCGCTTCCGCCGCATCTTCAATTTCAACTTGTTTAATCATGCGAGTATCGGGGTTCATGGTGGTTGTCCAAAGTTGTTCCGGCATCATTTCCCCTAACCCTTTAAACCGTTGAATATTGTAGTTAGCATTAGCGGGTAAACTTCCCAAATGCTCTTGCAATTCTCGCTCATTATAACAGTATTGATGGTTCCGTCCCCGTTCCACTTTATACAACGGAGGACAGGCAATATAAATATAGCCTTGATCGACTAATTCCCGTTGATACCGATAGAAAAAGGTGAGTAACAAAGTACGGATATGGGCTCCATCAACGTCCGCGTCAGTCATAATTATGACCTTATGATAGCGCAATTGATTAGCATCAAATTCTTCTCCTTTAATGCCTAATCCCAAGGCAGTAATTAAGGATTGAATTTCATTATTTTTGTAGATTTTGGCATCATCAGTTTTCTCAATATTGAGGATTTTTCCGCGTAAAGGAAGAATGGCTTGGGTACGGCGATCGCGTCCTTGTTTGGCACTATTATGCACAAAAATACCCGCCGATAACGCGAAGTTATGGCTATGGGGAACTTCAATATCATAGACATCATGCCGTTCTTCTAACCATTCAATAGAAACGACCCGATGGTTATAGTTCCGAATTGCCATGCGAGTTGCAACTTCATCGCCATCAAAATAGCGATCGCAAAACGTTTTAAAGGTCAATATACTATTATCTTTTTGACGTTTGCGATAGTTTTCGTACTTGTCAACGTCCATATACCCATAATGGGAATAGACTTTATAAAGGGCAGCAAGTGTTTTGGCATAATAGGTTTCATCTAACGCTTTACGCCGTTTTTTACGAAACTCTCGTGTCCACTGTTCCTTGGTTTTTTCCCGTCGCCATTCCAAGAGATTTTCATCTTCCCATTGTTTTTTCGATGCTTCAGAATAAGCTTGTCGAAGTTCAGGATTATCCGCAAAATATTGTCGCACTCGTTCTGCTTGTTTCAGGCGGTTTTCTTCATGACTCCAATATTCTTGTTGCGCCTGATATAACATTTCATTATTTTCTTGGCGATACTCCTCATTACTTTCATAAAATTCTCGCCATTTCTCTGCCATATAAGCTTTATATTGCTCATCTTCCCATTGGGCTTTAGCCTGTTCTGACAGAATTTGTCGGGTTTCAGGCTGCATCATCCGTTGCTTCATAAATTCTCGGAATTCTTCACTTTGATGCACCTGGCGACTTTTCTCAATCACATCAGGACGATGTAAGGTTTTGTCCAAATGGGCGCGATGTAAAGCCAAATGGTCTTGGGCCGGTAAGCGTTGAATATTGGTGGGATTATTGTTGCGTTTATTAAAATCAACATGGTGACGATGATTCCCTTCAGACGCTTGATAAACCCCCTGTTTTAAGTTATAAAAATCCGCTAATAAATGGGTATAAATCCATTTATCATAACCAGGGTTCCAAACCATTTCATAACCGTTTAATCCTCCATCTATTCCTTTCTGAGAAATTTTGCGATGAAATGGCATCAAGGAATCATCAGGGGTTAATTCTGCTGCGGGTTTATAACTACCATCCCTTAACATAAAGGGGTGATCGGTCGTACAAATCAGGGTTTCTCCATTATCTAAAGTTAATTTCACGACTTGGGCATCTTTTTTGGTTAGTCGTGCATTAATAATCCGTTCAATGGCAATATTGCCACTTTGATTAATGGTGTAGCAAAAATGCTCTTTCCCCTCAGCTTGTTCATCAACAATCTCTTTGATAGTTTTTTCTGAACCATCAGCGAGTGATATATAAGTAAAACTAAACAAACAACCGCCGGCGCTGTCGCCTTCGACTAAGAAAATCTCCGATTCTTGGGGATCTCGGCTGCTACAGTCCGCTAATTTACCGGGTAAAGGAGAGGATTCTAAGACCGATTTTCGACGCACTAAATCCCGTGCTCGTCGAGCAGCTTCTGCGGCTTTAAAGGCTTGGATGGCCTTTTCAATCACCGCATCGGCAATTCCTGGATTAAATTCCAAATACTCGGTTAACGCTTCCCCCACCAAGGAGTCAACAATTCCCCGAACTTCTGGATTTCCTAATCGAGTTTTTGTTTGTCCTTCAAATTCAGGATCGGGAACTTTCGCGGAAATGACGGCCGTTAACCCTTCTCTAATATTTTCCCCGCCTAAATTAGCTTCTCCTTCTTTGAGTTTATTTCGTTTGCGGGCGATGGTATTTAAAGTCCGAGTTAAAACGGTTTTTAACCCTTCTAAATGGGTGCCGCCATCAATGGTTCTAATATTATTAGCAAAGCCTAAAATTGTATCACTATAGGCATCGGTACACCACTGCAAAGCGACTTCAATTTGAACATTACTCCGTTCTCCCGAAATATAAATAATATCTTCATGGAGAGGTTGTTTATCGTTGTTCATGTAGGCGATATACTCCCTTATCCCGCCTTCATAACAGTAGGTTTCTATCCGAGGATTTTCCCGTTTTAACAGTTCTAAACGATGATCGCTGAGAGTGACTTTAACTCCCGCGTTTAAGTAGGCAAGTTCTCGTAAACGCGAAGCAATTGTATCACAATCAAACTCAATTCCTGTCGTAAAAATTAAGGAATCGGGGAAAAAGCGCAGGGAGGTTCCCGTTCTGTTTTCTTTGATGGGTTTTGAGGTGAGTTCCGTCACCGGAGTTCCCCGTTCAAAGCGTTGGCGATATTCTTTTTTATCCCGAAAAACCGTAACTTCTACCCATTCCGATAAAGCGTTAACAACGGAAACCCCCACACCATGCAAACCCCCAGAAACTTTATAACCACCACCGCCAAATTTTCCTCCGGCGTGCAGAACGGTTAACACAGTTTCTAAAGCAGACTTTCCGGTTTTAGAATGGGTATCAACGGGGATACCCCGACCATCATCGGTAACGGTGACAGAACCATCGGCGTTGAAATCAATTTCGATGTGGGTGCAATAGCCAGCCAGCGCTTCATCGATCGCATTGTCTACAACCTCGTATACTAAATGGTGGAGTCCTCGCGGCCCGGTGGAACCAATATACATTCCAGGGCGTTTGCGAACGGCTTCCAAACCTTCAAGAACTTGAATTTGGTCGGCGCTGTAATTGCTGGTCATTTGATCACGACTCCAGTATTGATAAAGTAAAAACGTCTCTTATGGCGTTCTTACAGTAAAATGACAAAACTTTCAAAAATTGTAGCACAAATAGGTTGGAGAGGATTGTAGAGCATTCTCAAAAGAAATTTGGACAGGGGATGTACCCAATAGACTCAGTTCGGAGTGAGGCGTTGAATAGGAGGAAAGTTGACTATTTCTACAATATCACAGCCACCTCGGTTAATTGTAATCTGCGGTGCGACGGCGACGGGTAAATCTGGATTAGCACTCCAGTTGGCGGAACGTTTGGGGTCTGTGATTTTAAGTGCAGATTCTCGTTTGGTGTATCGAGAGTTTGATATTGGTACGGCTAAACCGACGCGGGAAGAACGTCAGCGTGTTCCCCATTATTTGATTGATATTTGTGAACCGACGGAGACTTTAACCGTAGCAGATTATCAAGATCAAGCTCAACATTTGATTGCGAAGGCTTCTGAATCTCCACCTTTATTGTTAGTTGGCGGTACAGGATTATATATTAAATCTATTGTGCGGGGAATGAAAATTCCGAGGGTTGCGCCTCAGCTTGAATTGCGATCGCAACTTGAGGCATTAGGTCAATTTCAATGTTATCAAATCTTACAACAAATTGATCCGATGGCAGCACAAAAAATTCACGCTAATGATCAAGTTAGAACCTTACGAGCTTTAGAAGTTTATTATATTACAGGTCGCCCCATTTCTGAACAACAAGGGGAAAATCCCCCCGATTATCCGATTTTACAAATTGGTTTACACTGTGAACCGGACGCATTAACTTCTCGAATTAAAAGGCGAACGGAAGAGATGATTGAAAAAGGATTTGTGCAAGAAGTCGAACAGTTATGTCAGAAATATGGGACGGAATTATCTTTATTAGAAACTTTGGGCTATCAGGAAATTAAACAATATTTAGCCGGGGATATTTCTTTAGAAACCGCCAAGGAATTAACGGTATTACATACCCGACAATTTGCCAAACGACAAAGAACTTGGTTTCGAGCAATTTCTGAAATTCAATGGTTTGATGCAGATAGTTCTCAGGTATTAGATGAGATTTTAAAAAGTCTGATTGTATAAAAATAAAAGGGAGATTTCCTCAATGTTTGTGAATCTTATCTTCTACTTGTGTAAAACTCCCCATTGAGTTCATAAAGGTCTATAATACCAGAGATAAAAATTGCTCAATAGAGGTGTGTGCGATTGGATATACTAATGGTTTGGATGGAAAATTTTGCTTGGGGAGTAGGTTCTATCTTAGGTGCGGAACTGGTACGAGATATTTACCATACCCTGGCTCATGTTTTTACGCCGTTATATCGTTTGCATAATTGGCATCATCGGGTATTTCGTCCCGATTTAACCCCAGTCAGTGAAGACATTTATCGCCAAGCCCATTGGTATAATGACGTTCCTGAAGCCAGCGTCATGTTAAGCTTTACGTTAATTTTACTGGCGATCGCCCATATTTACAGCCCTGAACAACAAGGATTTGCCCTTCTGGGTTGTATTTATACCTTCGGTTTTTTATTATCTGCTATTGCTAGAGGAATGGGAATTCCAAATGCGGATAAACTCACCGATTTAACCCATCTTCCGGGTGAATTTTCTAGTCCACCTGCACCCTGGATGGTGAATCGAACTTACCATTGGCGGCATCATTTTGATAATCAAAACGCTTATTTTTGTGGAACCTTTACGGTATTAGATAAAATCATGGGAACGGCACTTTCATTAAAAGGAAAAACCGTTGCAGTCACCGGAGCATCAGGAACCCTCGGACAAGCACTTCTGTTCCATTTACACTTAAAAGGTGCAAAAATTTTGGCGTTGACTTCCAGTGAACAAACCCTAAGCTTAACAGTTGAAGGAGAAACAATTCCCATCAAAACTGTTACTTGGAAAGTCGGACAAGAACAACAATTAGCCGAGTTATTGCCAAAAGTTGATATCTTAATTTTAAATCATGGGATTAATGTTCACGGTCTGAGAACCGAAGAAGCAATTTCTCAATCCTATGAAGTCAATACATTTTCCTGTTGGCGACTGTTAGAATTATTTCTGAGTACCGTTCGCACCAACGCTGATATCGCCAAAAAAGAAGTTTGGGTCAATACCTCCGAAGCCGAAGTGGGGCCAGCCTTAAGTCCCCTTTACGAACTCAGCAAGCGGACGTTAGGGGATTTAATCACTCTCCGTCGTTTAGATGCACCCTGCGTCATTCGTAAATTGATTTTAGGGCCATTTAAGAGCAATTTAAACCCTATTGGTGTCCTATCTCCTGACTGGGTGGCTCAACAAATTCTTAAACTTGCCCAAGCCGATGTCCGCGATATAATTGTAACTATCAATCCTCTGACATTTCTTGCCTTTCCCATTAAAGAATTCTGGGTATCTGCTTACTTCAAACTGTTCAGTCGTAAATCTGCTGATCTAACCACTACTGCTCTCAAGCGCAATTAGAAGCCTAGGGAGTTCAGGAGTTGGTACTGGGGTGGGGGGCGAGAGGTTGATGGTTAAAATTAGGAGAATTGTTTTCTCACTCCTCCTAATTTTTCAGGGTTAATTCTGCCTGTCTAATTTCAAATCTTTCCATCTACACTCCAATGAATAAGAGTTTGAGACTATTCCAGAAGGTCAATATTTGGGGAGAAAAAAACTCCTCTAAAAGTAGACTTTTTTCCATCGGCATCTTAGCGGTTAATCTTCCCCTACTCGGTTCGACACTTTATTTAATCTTACATCCCCAATTTCCCTTGGGAAAAGAAATTTTTGCCGTTGTTTTTTTAAGTACAATTGCTGGATTTATTTTATTAAATCATAAAATAAGCCAAGTTGAACAGTCTATTATTAAGGCAACAACAGCTTTAAATTCCTATTGTGAAACAGGAGAGATTTTAAACTGTAATTCTAGTCGTTATTATGAACTTGAAAACTTGTTTAAAGCTATTGAATATAACCTTCAAAAAAGTGAGCAGAGAATTGTAGATCTTGAAACTATAATTGGCTCTCGACAAGAAGAATTTTTTCAAATTATTCTGGAACAAGAAACCGCAGAAAGTCATCTCCGTCAATGTTTGGGTATCGCATCCCGTCATCATTTACCTTTATGTATTGCCTTAGTAAAGATTGAAGGGATTGATTTACTTGAAAATTCAGATCCTTTAACCCCTCAACCCCCGGAAGCAACGGCTCTAATTCATAAATTTCAACAGCTTTTACGAGAAAGTGATTGGGCTGTTCATTGGGGAGATCAGGAATTTTTATTAGCGATCTTTTCAGAATTACCCGGAACCAAACTAGCACTCAGTCGCATTTTAAATCATTTGTTAACCGACCCAGAAACACTTCCCAGCACTCCGCCTCAATGTTCGATGTATATTGGATTTACAGCAGTCCAACCTAATGAACATTATCGCGCCTGTATTGAACGCACAAATCAAGCCTTACAAAAAGCCAAAACCACAGGAGAACATTGTGTTTATGTGTGAGGAATGTTGCGGGTTGACTGTTAATAGAAGACTTATCATCTCTATTGATTCGGTCTTCCTTTATAATTTAAATAGTGAACCAGTGATTAATTCCAAATCCAACTGCACGATTATAGAATAAAAGTTCAGAGGCTATTTTTAAAGCGGATTTTTGACCTATATTGGTTTCAAAAACTGACGAAAAAACAGCATCAATTTCATTATTTTGGCAAAAGTTCTTGAGTTTTTTAGGAGAACCGACAATAGCAGGCTTAATGACAAAAATATCTAGCCATCCTTGTTGATAGCAAGAGTTTAATTGTTGTAAATTAGCAACGGATTCATCTAAGGCGAGGAGGGTACTATAGCGATCGCATAATTCTAACATTAAATCTAATTGATCAATCGATAAGGGTTGTTCTAAAAATTCAATTTCAATTAACCCTTGATTCGCATTCATTAAATCACAATGTTCTAACCATTTTTGTGCTTGTTCAAAGGTTAAACCCCCATTGGCATCTAACCTGAGATGGATTTTTTGAGCTTGAGAGTGGCTTAAAGTTGTTGTTATACTATGAATTAACTTTTGGAAAATATTGATTTCTTCAGTTATATCATCAATGCCTATTTTCCATTTAAAAGTTTTAGCGCCTTGCTGAAATAGAGTTTTCCAAGTTGTTAATACGGTTTCTCCGGCGGGTAATAATTCGCTATAGTGAAGTTTATTAATATCAAGAAAGGTGTTAGGATTTAACTCTGTGAATGCCGATTCAAAACCGAACTGACAAGCGGGTAAATAATCGGGAATGGTAAAAATTGTTTCAATAGAAATGCAACTCGGAAGTTGTTGACAAAATGTGAGCGCATCTTCCATTGTTTCCGACCCAAACCAACTTAACGGCGCAATTTCTCCCCATCCAATATTACCCTGCTTATCCGTTAAATTTAAAATAATGCCTTCTCGCATTTTCCACATTCCGTGAGCCGTTTTTAGAGGGATTTTAAACGGACGTTGATAGGGTTGAAATTGAAATTGATAGTTCATTTCGATAAAAATTTAATAATGGCATTGATCCACGCTTGAGAATTTTCGATTAAAATATTATGACCACAATGGGGGACAATTTGCAACTGGGAAAGGGGAGATAATATGTTCATTTCTTGATTAATCCGTTTAAATTTATGATCAGATTCTCCAACTAACAGCAATAAAGGAATTTTATTCTGTGGTAATTTTTCCCAGAGTGAAGGTTGATTTCCTGTTCCTAAATAACGCAGAGATTTTGATAATTCCAGGGGATTATTGTTTAAGCGTTGGGTAAAAACTTGTTTAAATTTAGGATGATTTTTTAAGCTTTTAAACAAAGGTTGATCATACCACTGTTCTAAAAAGCTTGGGAAATCTAAGGTTTGCAGTTGTTCGACTTTTTGAAGATCACACATAAACCGTTGTAATCGCTCTGATTCGGTTTTCAGTCCTGGAGATGTGGATTCTAATATGACTTTTTGAAAATATTCAGGAAAATGCAGCGTTAAATATAATCCCAATCTTCCCCCCATAGAATATCCCATTAAATAACATTGGAAAATCTTCAGATGGTTTAACACTTCTATTAACGCCGTTGCTGTTTGTGGCATTGTATAATAACTATCCTCTCCTAAAACTTGGGTTTTGCCATGTCCTGGGAGGTCAATCGTTAAACAGCAAAACTGGGAGAAAAGAGGAAAAATTCGAGCGTTAAAATCCTGACTATTTCCCAAAAATCCATGTAAAAATAAAATAACAGGTTGATTAATATCACCGTTTAGGGTATAATAAAATTGATAATTTTTTAACCTTATAAACGGCATAGGATTTTAAAAGAATTCTATCAGGGGATTAATCAAGCATCCAATGTAAGACGGGAACAGAAGCCGCACAAAAGGCCATAAATCCAAATAACCCTAAGAGCATTCCAAAAAATAAAAATTCTTCGCCTTTTTGTTTAGCGAGTTTAACAATAAAATAGCTATAACCATAACAGGCGATAAAAAAAATAACGATAAATGCGGTGAAATAATACTGCATTGTGGTTTCGCTCAATTTAGATTCAGCCACACTTAAGTAGCTTTACTGATTATTGTACTAAACTTTGGTTAAAAAGGCAAGTTAATCGTTTTTCTTGCCTCCTCTCAAAATTTTTTAAGATTTAGAAACAAAATCAATATTACAACCGCTTTAATAAGACTCCAGTTTGCCAATAATAAGCTTCTTGTTTAACCGCTAAAACTTGGAAAAAGGGTTTCCATTTTGCTTGAAAATAATCTAAATCATAGAAAACCAGTGAGCGGGTATCTCGTCCCAAGGTAAACATCCCAAAATCTTGATTAATATATTCAAAATAATTTTGAATGCAAGCTTGTTTCTGTTCTTCGGGCCAGATATTATTATTAGAAAGCCATTGTTCTGGAGAGTCCTTAATTTTGTCAAAAATAAAGCGTTCTTGAATTGTAATAAAAGCCAGTCCTCCGGGTTTTAAAATGCGTCGGAGTTCCAATAACCAAGCATCCGCTAAATCATCAATATGGGTAAAGACAGAACCTGCATAAATTAAATCAAAATAGCGATCTTCAAAGGGTAAATGGGGCATAGTTGTCCCGACAAAAAAATGAAACGGGGGACTCATATTTTGTTGACACCAAGCAATACAATCAGCATTAATATCTGTTCCCCAGATTTCACAAATCTCGGATAAATCTGCTAACTGCCGAAGAATACGTCCCGATGCACATCCAAAATCTAAAATTCGGCTTCCTGTTTTGAGAAAATATCCACAGTCTCGCAATACACTTAACATCACCTGAACTTGAGTTTTTCCAGAGTTAAGATAATATTCCTCATTTTCTACAAAAACTAACATAATTTCTTGAGGAGGAATCGGAAATTGCCATTTTCCTGTTTGGGGATTTTTACCCAAAGAAAGGGATTTAGGCAACACATAAGAGGGAGCTTGTCCCGATTTTGGATAATACTTTAACCAGTCAATAGGTTCTAGTGGGTGTGATGATGGGTTGGAAGAATTAATCGCTGGAATTTCGAGAAGTTCATTTAATTTTTCTTGTGCTGAACTATCATTGGGTTGCAGTTTTAACACGGTTTCAAAACAAGTAATTGCATCTTTTTTCTGTTCTAAATTAAGATAAGCTAAACCTAAGTTATAATAACAAGAAGCTTCCGTTGAATTCAATTCTAAAGCTTGTTGATAAGTTTGAATTGCCTCTTGCCATCGTTGTAATTGAATTAACCCATCTCCTAAATTTTTATAAGACCAAAAGAAATCGGATTTAATTTGATTGGCTGTGGTATAAACATTAACCGCTTCTTGCCATCGTTTTAACTGAGATAAAGCATCTCCTAAATTAATATAAGACCAAAAGAAATTCGGATCAATAGAAATTGCTTGTTGACATACGGGAATTGCTTCTTCCCATCGCTCTAATTGAATTAATGCTTTACTTAAGCCAATATATGACCAAAAAAAGTCCGGTTTCAATTCCAGGGAACGGCGATAAATAGGAATAACTTCTTCCCATCTTTCTAATGTCGTTAATAGTTCTCCTAATTTTTGATAAACTCCCCAATAGTTCGGATCTAATTCCCTCGCTTTTTGATAAATAGGAACGGCTTTTTCCCATTGTTGAGTCTGGGCTAAACATTCTCCTAAACTATTATAAACCCAAAAGCAATTTGGGTCTATTTGACAGGCTTTTTCATAGACAGGAATGGCTTCTTGCCAGCGTTGTAATTTAATGAAGGCTTCTCCTAAATTATTATAAGCCCAAAATTCATTCGGATTTAATTCAATAACTTTTTGGTAAGCGGTAACGGCTTGTTCAAATTGTTCAAGTTTGAGGGAATAGTAGCCAATTCTTTGATAAGCCAAGAGAAATTGAGGATCAACATTAATCAGTTGTTGATAACAGGCGATCGCTTCGGGGAATTGTCCACTTTCTTGATATTGAATTGCCTGTTGATATAATTCACTGATAAGGGAAGCATAGGGATTGGTGGATTGGGAAATTATTATAGTATCTTCTGGATTAGATGGGTTCATTGTCTTGGGTGTAAATTGTTGAAATGGGTTACTTTTATCTATTCTATCAGTGAATTGCTGTATTTTCTGAATTAGGTAAAAGTCAAAATAAAAATCTTGATTTTACTTTTTATCTTGAGATTATCTCCCTCCAATATTAATATTTTGTACCCGCACGGGAACACAAGCATGAGTCATTTGAGCAATTTGTAAGGGTTCGCCTTTTCCACACATATTAGTACCACATTGTTGCCATTCTGAAGCAGGGCCAATCGCATCGACTTGATTCCAAAAATCTGTGGTCATGGCGTGGTAAGTGACATCTTTTAACATTCCGATAATTTTGCCATTTTTAATCTGCCAAAACCCATCCCCACCAAATTGAAAATTGCGCCGTTGTTGATCAATAGAAAAACTTCCAATTCCATCAATTAAAATCCCCTCTTTGGTATCAGCAATCATCGCGGATAATGTAGCGGTATGGCTTCCTTTTTCTGGCCCTGGTTCTAATCCTAAATTAGGAATTCTCACCATAGGTAAACTTGACCAACTATCGGCAAAAGCACAACCATTGCTACTCGGTCGTCCTAAACGATAAGCAGTTTCTCGATCTGTTAAATAATCGACTAAAATACCGTCTTTCACCACATACCATTCTTGAGAAGGAACCCCCTCATCATCATAGCCAATGGTGCTGCGTCCAGCAGGTTGAGTGCGATCGCATTTAAAGTTAATCCAAGGTGCTCCATATTGTAAAGTTCCTAATTGATCGGTTGTCGCAAAACTGGTTCCCGCAAAATTAGATTCATAGCCATAAACTCGGTCTAATTCTGTGGGGTGACCAACGGATTCATGAATGGTTAAATAAAGATTAGTTGGCTTTAAAATTAATGTGGTTTGAATCCCTGACGGCCCTTTAGGAGCATAAACTTTTTCAATGGCTTCCTCGGCGACCCGTTCAATTTGACTGAATAAATCGGTTTGATCAATATGTTCATAACCTAAATTTAAAGGAGGACGTTCATAACTACGACTTTGAGCATCTCCATTCGCTACCGCCGTACAGCGATATCCACTATAACTGCGATAAATTGTTTGTTCAATCAATGATCCTTCTGTAGAGGCAAATAGTTTGTTTTCTTGGTTAAATTGCAGATGGGAACTGGCTTTTCTAATTCCCTGTTCTTCATACTCAAGTAAGCGGTCATTTATCGTTAATAATAAGTTAGCTTTTTCTGTAATCGAAATAGAAAAAGGATCAATTTTAATCGGTGTAATATAACTATCTTGATAAGCTTGTCCCGGAACTAAACGCACAGGTTTTTGTTGACATAAACGACTTCCTTTCGCAATTTCAACGGCTAAATTAATCACTCGGATCAATTCTTCTGGAGTTTGACGATAACTCGCAGCAAATCCCCAAGATCCATTCAGAAGAACTCGAACTCCAAAACCGGATTTCTGATGATCTGTCAGGTGACTTAAGGAGCGATCATTAGCATGGAGGGTTTGATTTCGATAGGTACAAAAACGAATATCTCCATATTCACATCCCGCTTGCTGAATCAAATCAATCGCCAGGGTGGCTAAATCGCAGGCTAGGGGTTGTGTAGGTGTTTTTACCATATTTGATGAATTAGATAGGGGAGGTTATTGTAAGGCTTTTTGAAGCCCATTTTAGGGCGTCTGAGCAGATTTTTGGGTAGGAGATTTAGAAACGGAGGAAGGCGTTAATTTAGGCTGGGGTGAAGCCGGTTTAGAAGGTTTTGATTTAATCGTAACAATTTTATCTTTTTTCATTTGCTCTAAGACAACCTCACTAATAATATTAGCTCCATGAGAGGTAAAATGAACCCCATCATTGATTTTAACAGATCGGCGTTTACCTGATTTATCGGCAACAAGGGCGGCATATTTTCCTCCTGATGCAAAGGTTCCCCAGGTTGAAATATATTCGATTTTGGGGTAAGCTTGGCTGACAGTTCCATAGATTTTATTCAACATACTAAAGATCCGATTATAACGAGGTCGTCTTGACATAGGTTGACCTACCCAATAAACTTTTCTCACCGAAGAGGTGGAGAGTAATTTAGCATAGCGTTCAACTCGTTCTTGATAAGTTTTCTCCCATCCGGGTGTAAATAAGGGGTAATAACGTCCATTTTTGTCGATAATGTCTTGACCATCATTGCCCCCAAATAAAATAACAATTACATCGGGTTTATAACTTTTGAGCAAGGTTGTTGTGCGATTATACCAATTATAATAATCGATTCGATTCAGCCCACTAGAAACTTTATAATCTAATTTGGTATTACTAATTTTATAGGTTTTGCGAAGATTATATTGAAGCTTGACTCCTAAATCAAACATAATCGAATCACCCACAAATAAAAAGCGAGTATAGGGTTTTTCCACTGGAGGTTTAGGTTTGGGAGGAAGAGAAATGGGTTTTTTAGCGGCAGAGGAAATCGGCGTTTTGGTTGGTTGAGGATTTGGAGAAGTTAAGGGTTTGGGTTGAGGAGAAAGAGCAACGCTGTTCAAGCTTGCGGCTTCAGTTGGGGGAGAAAGTTGATCTAAATTAACGTCTTTAATGTGGTTCCAAAATGCTTGTTCAGTTTTGCGAAATCCCTCTAATTTTAACTGTTGTGCGGCTTGTTTAAGGGGAGGTTGTAGAAAAGAACTGGATGCAATACTTTTGAGAAATAAGGAAAAATTAGAAAAAATTAAGGTTAAACTGACTAAACAAACCAGGAGTAAGAATTCTCGATCTTTCATGGGAGATTAAAAATTAAAATAGATAAAGGGAGGAACGCTATTAGGGCCGAGCATAAGAATAGAATACACAAATCCAGAAGTTAATACAATCCTAAAGAAGATATTTTTTAAAGAAAATAAGCGAATTAAAGCTGAGGTGATTGCTTCACCATAAAAATTAATTAAAACTAAAATAACAAAAATAACCAGATAAAGCTGCCAAACATTAAATTGAACCATCTGAACCTCTGAACTCCAAATCCCTTGGATAAAATTTAAGGCGGTTTCCAGATTAGGAGATTGGAAGAAAATCCAACTCAAGGTGACAAACCCAAAGGTTAACCCCCAATTTAACAAATGAATTATTGAGGATATTATTGCAGAAGGTTGAAGAGTCAAACGGGGAGTTATTTGTTCTTTAAAGTAATGATTAACGCCTAATCCTAAGCCATGTAATCCTCCCCAAATTATAAAGTTTAACCCCGCCCCATGCCAAAATCCTCCGAGGAGCATTGTTAAGAATAAATTGAGATATTTTCGTTGTTTTCCATGTCGATTTCCCCCCAAAGGAATATAGAGGTAATCTCTCAACCATTCTGATAAACTAATATGCCATCGATGCCAAAATTCTTGTAAACTAAAGGAACGATAGGGACAGTTAAAATTTTGAATCGGACAAAACCCAAATACACTAGAAATTGCATTTGATAAATCGGAATAACCACTAAAATCGACATAAATTAAACAGGAATAGGATATTGCTGCTAAGATTAAATCCCAGCGAGAATAGGAACCAGGGTCAGAAAAAGGAAGTTGAGTAAAGTTAAACAGAAAACTGGATAAGGTATATTTTTTAAAGAGTCCTGATAGAATTAATACAATTACTTCCTCTATTTTATAATCATATTTTTGAGAAGAATTAAGCTGTTTATAAAAATCCTGGGCTCGCGCAATAGGCCCGGAGGCAATTTGCGGAAAATAACTAATATAAATTGCATAATCAATCCACCGGGGAAAAGCCAGGGTTTGACGATAGCAATCAACGAGGTGAGAAATTATTCTAAACGTATAGAAAGAAACCCCAACAGGAACTAAAATTTCTAAGGGTTGAAAGCTAGAAGCCAGGGGTAAAAAATAGAATATTTCTAAGAAAGTATCAACAAAAAAATTATAATACTTGAAGGTTCCTAAATACAAGATATTAAAAACTATTCCTAATATTAACCAAGATTTAGCTGTCGGGGAGCGAGATTTTAACCCTAAAAGTATGCCATAATTAATTCCAATACTGATTAACAGCAAAATTAAGAAATTCAGTCCCCAAAAGGAGTAAAAAATTAAGTTTGCTAGTAATAAAAAAACTTTATATAAACTAACTTGTTTTTTTAAAGAAATTCCTAAACTAAAAATAATGATAAAAAAGATTAAAAATGAATAAGTTGGAAATAACATGGAGAAATTAGGATACTAGATCAAGATCAATCTTATAATGTAAAAGATATCCGAGATATAATTTATATATTAAACATAAATTAATCATATATTTTTAGTTTATATTAACTTATATTATAATTTCAACTACAAAGAGTAATAGTGCTATAATGTATCTACATTACTTTTCAGTAGGGGAGGAATGGCAAATGGTTAATGGAATTGCATTATGCAAAGAAAAAAAACGACTTGATGAGAGTGCTATTGATGCTAAAAATATACAGTATCTTCTCCAAGCCTATCTTAATCCTAATTCCTTGGATGATGAGATTCAAGAATTTTTTAGGGAGGTTGCTGCACTCAAAGGCAAAAGTGTACAAGATACATTAAAAGAAATGGAACAAGGTACACAAAAATACCTTGAAGCTATTGATATGGAAATATCATTTAAAAATGATATTCCGACCGATATAGAAAAATATGTAGATAAAATCACAAAATTATCACAAGGGATAGAATCTTGTTGGGATTTATTTTCTGAAGAAAGCCATGATTTTTTTATAAAATTGGCTTATGATTTTTCTTGTCAACACAGTATTAACTTGCAAGGATGGAGAGGTTTACAAGTTAAACTAAAACTACTTTTACCTTCTCTCAAAAGGGGAAAAAATTTATTTAAAGACTATCAAAATTCTTTTTTACTGATTCCTCAAGCTGTTGATCGAGCCGTTGAACTGAGAAAATCTAAATCAACATCACAGTTATGGTCTACAGCCCAAACTTTATTAAAACAAGCTAAACTAACTCCTGTAAAACAACCCAAGTTATCATCTTTTTTAAAGCATTTAGGACAAACTCCAGAGGAACAAATTAAGAACAATCAAGCTGCGATGAATTGGGCTAAAGAAAGATTACAAGCCATTCAAACTAAATGGGATGGGGATTTATCTTGATATGATTGTGATTTTAGATTCAGGTGTACTGGATTTATTGGTTAGTCCTATTAAAGAAAGTTCAAAATTAGAGGATAGTATAACTTATCAATGTGGAGAATGGTTTTATTCTCTTCTTGCGAAAGGAGTTTATGTTGTAACATCAGATATTTCTGATTATGAGGTGAGAAGGAAACTGATTCACATTAAAAGTGAAAGTCTAGTAGAGTTAGATCGCTTAAGAAATGATGGAATTATTGATTTTTTACCCCTGACTCCAGAGGTCATGCAAAAAGCTGCTCAATGTTGGGCTGAAGTTCGAGAAAAAAATATTCCTACAGCAGATGTTAAGAATATTGATGGAGATATGATGATCCTTGCTCAATGGAGTATTTTGTGTGAAGAGTACCCAGGACAAAGGGTTTTTATTGCAACTACTAATGTTAAGCATTTAAAAATATTAGCTCAAGATAATGCTCAAGAATGGATGAATATTAAGATTTAAAAACTCAGACATCCCCATCATTACTTTCTCCAAATAAAGAGAGTTGTTGAGTTGGAGGAGTTGGAATAACCTCAAGAACTTTTTGGAGTGTATAGTTTGATGTCACTTCGCCTTGATAGTCATACGTTGTTATAACTTCAATAATAGCTTTTATAGCATCACCTGGAGCAATTATGATTTTTTTATGTCTAAAGTCTTCTAACCATTCTAAATCATTAATTTTTACCTTAATAGTTTTTTTAGCATATCGAAATTCCCATTTTGATTCTCCTAAATAATCTGGTTTTTTCACTTTTAGAATCATTTCTAATTCATTCCTTATACAGTCTCCAATTAATAATTTTTCTTGCTCATTTGGAGATAAATTAAAGTTCTGATTCATAGATACCTGAGATTTACCAGCAATATAATAGAGTTTTTCGGATTCTTGAAGCTCAGAAGAAGCTCGCTGGAATAGATCTATACTTGACAGTAAATCTTTATTATTGGGAGGTGTATAAATTCCAAATTGATTAGTTTCAGTAATTGTAGCTAAACTTCTTAGTCGTTCTTGCAATTCCAATAATTCAGTAGAGCTTTTAATAGTATTTCGAGTATCAAGGAATTCAATAATTATTGACTTGGCTTGAATTAAGTAAGCTATAATCCCTCTTTCGTTAATTTCTGGAAATTTTTTATTATCTAAAAAATTCTGTAACCATATAATAATTGAACCTTGTTCTATATTTTTTAAGATTAAATTAACTTCAATATCAATATCTAAAGATTTAATTAAATATTTATCAGTTACTCTGGAAAATTCTATTAATTTCAAAAAAGTATTAAAAATTCTTTCAGGATTTTGTGTATTAGTAACAAATTCAATTTTAAACCCAAAATCAGCACTATTATTGCTGTGATTGTAATAATTAACCACTTTTTTAATTTTTATAAATTTTTTGACTGTTTTTTAGATTATCATATATTATTTACAATGAAAATATCTAATCATAGATATTATAGATTAAACGTTAATGACATAAGCTTTTGAAATGTATATTTTAATTTATAAATTTTACCTTTAACCGTAATAACACGGAGTTATTAAATGCCTTATTATCGAATAAGGTGGGCATAGCCCACCCTACGATTATTTCAACCCATCAACTAACTGCATTTTTGCACTCTCCAACGCTGCTTTTAACTGCGTTGCATCCCGTCCGCCTGCTTGCGCTAAATTCGGACGACCGCCACCGCCACCGCCGCAAATTTTGGCAATACCGCCGATGAATTTACCCGCTTGTAAGCCTTTATTATTAACAGCTTTACTGAAGGCTGCAACAAAATTAACCTTACCATCGGTTGTTGCTGAACCTAACACAACGGCACTTTCTCCTAACTTTTGTTGTAGCCTTTCTGCGGCAGTTTTTAACGATTCTGCATCCGCATCATTTAGTTCTGCTACAATTAATTTAAACTCACCAATGGTTTCAGCAGACGTTAATAATTGTTCGGATTTTGCGATCGCTAATTCTGCTTTAACTCCTTCTAATTGTTTCTGAGTGGTTTTTAACTCCTGTTGTAAATTGGTAATGCGATCAGGTAATTCTTCGGGTTTGGCTTTAAAGCGATCGCCTAAATCTTTAACCACCGTATCCCGAACTTTCAAATACTCTAAAACCGCTTGTCCGGCTACGGCTTCAATGCGTCGAATTCCTGATGCAATTCCCGTTTCAGAAATAATCTTAAATAACCCAATTTCGGCGGTATTGCTAACATGAGTTCCCCCACATAATTCCATCGAAACTCCAGAATAATCGACCACCCGCACGACATCGGAATATTTCTCGCCAAACATAGCAGTAGCGCCTTTTGCTTTGGCTTCTTCTAATGCCATTTCTGCAATTACGGCGGGATGTGCTTCCGTGATCCAACTATTGACTTGATCTTCAACTTGTTGCAGTTCTTCAGACGTTAACCCACGAGGACAATTAAAATCAAACCGTAACCGTTCAAAATCCACTAAAGAACCCGCTTGAGAAATGGAAGGATCTACTATTGATTTTAACGCTGATTGTAACAAATGGGTTGCGGTATGATTAGCTTGGGCACGACGACGACAAGCGCGATCAATTTGGGCATTTAATGTCATTCCGGGGGTCACTCTTCCCCGTTCAATTCGCCCAAAATGGATGAAAATATTGGATTCTTTTTTAACATCATGAACCCGAATTACGGTATCGCCATAACTTAAATAACCGCGATCGCCAATTTGTCCTCCAGACTCAGCATAGAAGGGAGTTTTATTCAAAATTACTTGAATTTCTGTTCCCGCTTCTGCTTCCTCAACGGGTTTTCCATTCACTAAAACTGCTTCAACTTTAGCGTCAGAAGTAAATAAGGTATAACCTAAAAATTCCGTTGAGTGAATATGTTCTGCTAATTGGTCTAAACTGCCTTGAACGGTTAAATCAATGGTTTCATGGGCATCTTGAGAACGGCGGCGCTGTTCTTCCATTGCCGTTTCAAACCCTTGAATATCCACCGTTAACTTATTTTCTTCGGCAATTTCTTGAGTTAATTCTAAGGGAAAACCATAGGTGTCATATAACACAAAAGCATCTTGACCGGAAATTTGATCCTTAGCTTTATCAATAATTTCCGCTAACAGTTTTTCACCCCGTTCTAAGGTTTCCAAGAACCGGGTTTCTTCTCTTTGTAATTCCCCCTTAATTGCACTTTCCCGTTGACGCACATTGGGATAGGCTGTTTCCGATAATTGAATAGCAGTTTCAGCCACTTGGGTTGTAAATTCCCCACTAATTCCAATTAACCGACCATGACGAACAACCCGACGAATTAAGCGCCTTAAAATATAACCCCGTCCAATATTAGAAGCGGTAACGCCATCAGCAATTAAATGTACAACCGCCCGAATATGATCCCCAATGACTTTTAAGGAAACTTTCGTTTTATCATCAGATTTGTGATAATCTATTTTAGCAATTTCCGCCGCCGTTTTAATAATCGGAAAAATCAGATCCGTTTCGTAATTATTGGGAACTTGCTGCAAAATTTGCGCCATCCGTTCTAACCCCATTCCCGTATCAATATTTTGATTTTGTAAGGGGGTTAAATTGCCATCATTATCTCGGTTATACTGCATGAAAACCAAGTTATAAAACTCAATAAACCGAGTATCATCCTCTAAATCTATATTGTCTTCGCCGCGTTCGGGATGAAAATCATAATAAATCTCCGAACAGGGGCCACAGGGCCCAGTGGGGCCAGATTTCCAAAAGTTATCCGCTTCTCCCATGCGTTTAATCCGTTGGGGAGCCACCCCAATTTTATCGCGCCAAATGGCAAAAGCTTCATCATCTTCCTCGAACACACTCACCACTAAACGGTCTGGAGGTAACTCAAACACTTTTGTTGAAATTTCCCATCCCCATGCGATCGCTTGTTGTTTAAAATAATCTCCAAAGCTAAAATTACCCAACATTTCAAAAAATGTATGGTGTCTAGCTGTTCTACCGACATTTTCAATATCATTAGTACGGATACATTTTTGGGACGTGGTGGCGCGGGGAAATTCGGGTTGCCGCTGTCCCAGAAATATCGGTTTAAAGGGTAGCATCCCGGCAATGGTTAACAAAACCGTCGGGTCTTCAGGAACTAAAGACGCACTCGGCAGAATTTTATGCCCTCTTTCGGCATAAAAGTTAAGAAATTTTTGACGAATTTCGCTGCCAGTGGAAAATTTAGGGGAAAAAGTCATAACACTCACTTTAAAAAAACCAGACCAACCTTTCAGAATAAATGAAAGATCAAATTTTACATCGGATAATTCCTATTTTAATTGTTAGCCTGTCTGCAATGGGCGGCGCGGTCGGAGGAATTTTATTTCGTCAAACGGTCATTGTTGAACGGTTTCCCACCCTTTTGCCTCGGTTGCCCTTTGCCAATGCCTTACCGCCGCTCGAAATTATTGCTGACAACGAAGTCCGTCCCTTACCGGGAAAACTGGATGAGGTGTTAATGTTTAATAGCAATAGTCCAGAATGGATTAAACAGGAAGGAATTTTACTCTCAACCTTTCCGGGGGGATGGCGTGGTGATCCTGAAGCTCATTTAGAATATCGTTTAACGGGAGAATTTGAGGTATTTGCTCATCATTTTACCCACACTCCTCCTGATTTAAAAACCTTGTATTTGGGGTTAATCGTTCATAATCCTGATGCTGAACCTGTTACAGTGGAAGTGTTGACAGCCGCGAGTTATTTATTGGAGCCAGATGCTCCTTTTAAAGAAAAGCCTGCCATCAGTGATAATACCAAAGGTGAGATTTATTCCGGGCCAGGAATTCGGGCTGTTGATGATGTTTTAAGGGAAAAGCGCCAATCTGAATTTCCTGAAACCTTAGAACTTGGCCCTGGTGAAAGTCAAATGTTAATGAATTTACCCATCCCAGTTAAGGGGTTAGACCGTCCGGTAAATGGGCGCTCTACGTTTATGCGCTTGAAAGTCCGGGGCCAAACCGATGATTCTGCCCCGGCTTCCATTTATATGGCTAGTTTAGCCCTATTTGCGAAGATGCACCCTGATGGCAAGGAACGTGCCCCTACTTTAGAAGAATGGCAACAGTTACTTGATAATGGCACTTTAGCACAACCCCGCGATCAAATACCTACTCCTCCAGAACAAACGGGAGGTCAGTTAATTTATAGTCGGGTAGCGGGAGTTCAGGAAGGGGCAAAATGGGACGCAGATATCGTAGATGAGGGTAAAGATTTTCTAACTATTCCTGATAGAGGAAAGGGAATTTCTTTCCCCATTAGTACAGTGCGGGCGGGAACTTTAGGAACAAAACAAGTGCAAGCTGCACCGTTAATTGTACGTTATCCTGATACGGCTTATGAATCTCATGGCAATTATGGCGTACATTATGATTTACATTTACCCTTATTAAATGCAACGGATGAAACTCAAAGGGTAACGATTACTTTAGAAACCCCTTTTAAAGAAGAAAACTTATCCAAAAATGGATTAATTTTTCGACAACCTCCTTTGAATTTTCCGTTTTTTCGAGGAACAATTCGGTTAAGATATGAAGATGAACAAGAAAAAACTGTGATCAAATATCTGCATTTATGGCATCGTCGGGGGCAAATTGTTGACCCGTTAGTTAAATTAAAATTAAACCCCCAATCTTCTCGTTTTGTTAGAGTTGATTTTCGTTATCCTCCTGATGCGACACCTCCCCAAGTTTTAACGATTAAAACCTTAGATTAATCATCTCCTAGGACAAAAGAGGTCAAAAGAAGCCCAAAAATTTCGAGGTGGAAGATTGTTGTTAAAATAGTCTAATAATCCTTGATAATAAGAAAGATAAGCACCAATACAGGGATCTCAAGCGATGATTACAGGCGAATTAAAATCTAAAGTTGATAAATTGTGGACAACGTTTTGGAATAACGGCATTAGTAACCCCTTGTCGGTGATTGAACAAATATCCTATTTACTGTTTATTAAACGCCTAGATGATTTACAATTAGCCCAAGAAAAGAAGATCAAACGCTTAGGGGGGACATTACAAAATCCTACCTTTACCCCAGAAAATAATCATTGTCGTTGGTCTGTATTTAAAAATCAAAACCCTGCTGAGATGTTAGTTACGGTTAGGGATTATGCTTTTCCTTTTATCAAAACCATCGGTAAGGAAGGGGGGACTTACGCTCAACACATGAAGGATGCTGTATTTTTAATTGCTAACCCTGCTTTATTAGCCAATGTAGTTGAACAAATTGACCAAATTCTTGAATTACTCAATCAACAAGCTAGTCAATCTCAAGATAAAACCTATATCGATTTACAGGGAGATCTTTATGAATATATGTTATCAAAACTCACCACCGCCGGAACAAATGGACAGTTTCGCACCCCTCGCCATATTATTAAAATGATTGTAGAATTAATGAATCCTTCTCCCCATGAAATAATCTGTGATCCCGCTTGTGGGACGGGGGGCTTTTTGGTGGCGGTGGCAGAATATTTGCGTCAACAAAAGGATAGTGAAGGTAATAATATTTTGCATAATCCTGTTAATCAGAAGCACTTTAATCAGGAGATGTTTCACGGTTTTGACTTTGATGCGACCATGTTACGAATTGGCAGTATGAATATGATGTTACATGGCATTGAAGACCCGAAAATTGAAGCGAGGGATTCCTTAGCAGAGGAGCATTCAGCAGTATCGGAAGCTTTTACTTTAATCTTAGCAAATCCTCCGTTTAAGGGATCGTTAGAAGCGAATACTATTGCTAAGGATTTAACCAAAATTATTAACACAAAAAAAACCGAATTATTGTTTGCGGCGTTATTTTTGCGGTTATTAAAAAAAGGCGGGAGAGGGGCAGTAATTGTGCCGGATGGGGTGTTATTTGGTTCGTCTAATGCCCATAAAACCCTGCGTCAAACCCTGGTAGAAGACCATAAGTTAGATGGGGTGATTTCCATGCCTTCGGGGGTTTTTAAGCCTTATGCTGGAGTTTCTACGGCGGTGCTGATGTTTACTAAAACGGGGGTAGGGGGTACGGATGCAGTTTGGTTTTATGATATGGAAGCGGATGGTTTATCGTTGGATGATAAGCGTCAACCTGTGGAAGAAAATGATATTCCTGATATTATTGCTAAGTGGCGCGATCGCAATCTAAACAAAGATATTGACCGCAGCAGTAAGGCTTTCTTTGTGGCGAAGGAGGAAATTGTTAAAAATGGTTATGATTTATCGATCAATCGTTATAAGGAGGTAGAATATGGGGAAGTTAGTTATGAGTCTCCGGCGGTGATTTTAGGTCAGTTAAAGTTAATTGAAGGAGAGATTATGGCGGATTTGCAGGTGTTAGAGGAAATGTTAGGTTATGTCAGTGACCAATACAGTGCATCCTAATTTTATCCATTTTTGCTATAATGTCTAAAATAGTCAATCTTTTGAGATCATGAAAAGCTATACCCTGACGCAAACCAGAAATCAACATGGTGAAGTCTTTAATCAAGCAAAAGTTGAGCCTGTGTTAATCACCGAGCAAAAACGTCCCAGCTATGTCATTCTTTCCGCAGAGTCTTATCAAAAACTAATTGATAAACTGGAAGAATTGGAAGATTTACATTGGGGGAAACAAGCACAAACTGCCCTAACTCAATCTTCAATGGTGGGAAGTGAGGAATTTAGCGCAACTTTAGAAAGATTTGCCAATGGCTAAACTTGATAATTAAATTAACTGAATTTAAAAATAAAGGTTATCAGGCATTGGTTAAAGATTCAAAAATTCTTAATTCTATAGGTGGGAATATTATGGAAGTTGTAGTAGTAAACAGTAAAGAGGATATTTTTGAGCAATTACGCAAGCATCAAAAAACCATAGAAGGTTATGGGGTAAGGCGATGCGGGTTATTTGGTTCGTTTCGGCGAGGGGAAGCTACAGAAAACAGTGATATTGATTTGTTGGTGGAGTTTAAGCCGGAGTTGAAAACTTTTATGAATTTTATGGATTTATGCTTTTTCTTTGATGATTTATTTGGGCGGAAGGTAGAGGTTTTAACTCCTGAGTCTTTGAGTCCATATTTTCGGGATAGAATTTTAGGGGAGGTAGAATATGTTTCATTCTCCTGATGATTATTTAGATCATATTCTCTGTAGGGGTAATCATTTTTTTTATGAATATTAGGCAGTTAATTAACGCGGAATTGGATCATTTATCAACTCAGGAATTACAGGAATTGTATGAGTTGTTAAGAAGTCGTAGTCAGAGACAAAACAATCACGATGATGAGTTAGGTGATTTATTGAAAAGATGTAAAGTCAGTACAGGTATTCAGGATCTTGCTGAACAACATGATCACTATATTCACGGTACTCCTAAACGGGAAATTGAGTAAATGAAACAGGTTTTTGTTGATACTTCTACTCTTAACTTAATTAAAGGAGATTAAATTATGAATGATTTATTAATAAAACGTATTACTATAGATCCTAATATCTGTCATGGTAAGCCTTGTATTCGAGGTTTAAGGTATCCTGTGGAATTTATTTTAGAGTTACTCAGTTCAGGAATGACTACAGAGGAAATTTTAATAGATTATGAGGATTTGGAATTAGATGATATTTTAGCTTCGTTATCTTTTGCTACAGAATAATTATTTAATTGTTTTTACTTCTTAATATTATTATTTTTTTAAAGGAGATGTCAGGATGGAATGGAAAGCTGTAAAATGTCAAGATGTTATAGATATTAGAGATGGAACTCATGATACCCCAAAGTATGTAAGTGTTGGTTATCCATTAATTACATCAAAAAATCTCAAAAATGGTTTAATTGATTTTTCAGAAGTTTCATATATTTCTGCTGAAGATCATATTGCAATTAATAAGCGTTCAAAAGTTGATAAAGGAGATATTTTATTGGCAATGATAGGAACTATTGGCAATCCTGTTATTGTTGATGTTGATCAAGAATTTTCTATAAAAAATGTTGCACTTTTCAAGCTTCAAAATAGTCCTGTTGATCCAAGATTTCTTAAATACCTTCTTGAATCTTCAATTGTCAAAAAGCAATTAGAAAGAGAGACAAAAGGAGGAACACAAAAATTTGTTTCTTTAAAGGTGTTAAGGAACTTAGAAATCCCCTTACCCCCGATCGCATCTCAACGTAGAATAGCGGATATATTGGATAAAGCAGACGAAATCATCAGGAAAAGGAAAGAAGCGATCGCCCTTACCGAACAACTGCAAAAATCCATCTTTCTCGATATGTTCGGCGATCCTATTACTAATCCTAAAGGTTGGGAGGTTAGAAAATTAGGAAATATATGTACTATTGTTAGAGGTGGCTCTCCTCGACCTATTAATGATTATCTTGGCGGTACTATTCCTTGGATTAAAATTGGTGATGCTACAGAAGGAGACGATATTTATATTCATAAAACGGCTGAGATGATTAAAGAAGAAGGTATTAAAAAGAGCCGATATTTAGAACCTAATACTCTAATTTTTGCAAATTGTGGTGTTAGTTTGGGTTTTGCTAGAATATTAAAAATAGGTGGCTGCATTCATGATGGTTGGTTAGCTTTCTATTACTTAAACCCTTGTATTAATCAAATATTTTTACTTAAATCTTTAAATCAAATTACTCAATATTTTCGCTCAATAGCCCCTGATGGAACACAACCAAACTTAAATACTGCCATAATGAAAAATTTTAATATTCCAGTGCCACCTATTGATTTGCAAGAAAAATTTGAAAACATTATTGAACACATTTTAAAAAACAAAATCAAATTAAAACAATCACTTGAAGAATCAGAAAACTTATTTAACTCCTTATTGCAAAAAGCATTCAAAGGGGAATTATAGATGAATAAAACCCAAACAAAAACTATCTGTCAATTGGATTGAGTATTTATGTTGAGTCAAAAAGTTGAACTAACCCAAAATATAAATCCTATAATCTCACTTTTTGAGTTTAAATCTGTTATAATTATGCTAATTTCAATCTAGTCTTTTATCTTTAGTTTAACATGATGCAAATTGAACTTAAACAAATCCAAGAAAATCCGGCAATTTTGGAAGAATTAACTTTAGAAAATAGTAGTGTAATCATTACCCAAAATAATCAACCCCTTTATCAATTAACCAAAATTACTCAACCCAAACGCCGTCATCGGGGTAGTGCTAAAGGCTTGATTAAAATGAGTCCCGATTTTGATCAACCTTTACCCGAATTTGAGGAGTATATGTAATGAAATATTTACTCGATACTCATACCTTTCTTTGGTTCGTAAATGATAGTGAAGAAATCTCTGAAGCTTTATTTAATCTACTTGAATCTGATGTTGATTTACTATTAAGTATTGCTAGTCTTTGGGAAATTGCAATTAAAGTTAATATTGGTAAATTGAGTTTGCCAAAACAATATGCTGAGTTTATGACTGAACAAATCCGGGTTAATGACATCGAAATAGTACCTGTTTCTTTAGAAAATCTTAACCATCTTTCTACTCTACCTTTACATCATAAAGATCCTTTTGATCGTCTAATTATTGCTCAAGGTTTAACTGAAAACTTAACTATTATTAGTAAAGATTCTGCTTTTAATTTTTACGAAATAAAAATAATTTGGATTTAATTAAAAAAACAAACTAAAATAATGAAAAAATAAACCCTAATGAAATAATTACAATACGACAAAATCAATGCTAAATCCGATTGATGCGATTAAATTTCGGATGGAACAACTCTGATGTTATACTATTTATATCTGAAACGCCATCTCGATAGGAACAGTTTAAATTTTAGTTGTGCTTCAGTTGCTCCTAGTGGCTAGTGGCCCATAATTTATGTTATACTATTTATAGCCAAACAATTATTAATAGTAAAATGTCCACAACTATTTCTTTAACTATTAATTTACCTCAAGAACTGGTCAATGCTTCAGAAGAACTAATCAAAGCGGGTAAAGTCAAAAATTTTGATGAATTTATCGCTACTGCGGTACAAAATGAACTGCTTAAAAATAATCTTTCTGAAGATTCTTTATCCGATGAAGATCCGATTTTTGGTTTAGGTAAAAATCCCGTTAACGCTGGGATAATTGATGCTTCTAATAACTTAGACGAAACTACTATCAAATTTTAAAAACATGAAAGATATCATTATTAAAATATCGGAGAATATGACTAATTTAAAGATAGAAAAAATTAAGAAAAAAGCTAGTGATAACCTAAGTAGATTAATGAATCAAGCTAGTGAAGAGGCTCAAGCCAATGGGTTAACCCCTGAAATATTAGAGAAAATATTAAGCGAGGATGAATAACATTAGAATAGTTATAGATGTCAATGTAATCATAAGTGCATTATTGTTTCCTCAAACTAAACCAGAAACATCACCATGCCATCCAACTTCGACTTTTTAAAACCCGACTTTCCCCAAATCTACGAAAGCGCTACCCGTGTCGAAACCCTCGCCCTAACTGATAGCCGCGCCTGTTGCTTCTATGCCCGTTATACCCTAGAACAAGCCGTTATTTGGCTCTATGATCATGACCCCTATTTAAAACTACCCTACGATAATAATTTAGGGGCATTAATCCACGAACAAACCTTCAAAGATAACCTACCTCCTAACCTTTTCCCCAAAGTTCGCATCATCCACAAAATGGGCAATAATGCCGCCCACCGTACCGAAAAAATTAGTCAAAAAGACGCCGATTATATTACTCAAGAATTATTCCATTTTCTCTATTGGCTTTGTCGCTACTACTCCCCCAACGGTAAAAACCTCCCTCAACTCCAATTCATTCCCCCCTTATTAAGGGAAGTTAGGGGGGATCAAAAAACCCTTACCCAACTGCAAAAATTAGAGCAAGAATTATCCCAAGCGCAAGAAATTGCCAGAATTGCCAAAAAAACACAGCAACAAACAGAAGCAGAATATAACCAAATTAAAGCAGAAATTAGTCAACTCAAACAGGCAAATAGTACCGTTAAAGATCACCATGACTATAACGAAATTGATACCCGTAAATACTTAATTGATGTATTACTTAAAGAAATGGGTTGGGATTTAACTCAACCCCATTTTACCGAATATGAAATTACCGGAATGCCCAAAGCCGTTAACCCCACAGGTAAAGGCTATATTGATTATGTATTATGGGATGATAACGGCTTACCCCTGGCTATTATTGAAGCGAAACGTACCCAAAAAGACGCAAATCTAGGTAAACAACAAGCCCAACTTTATGCTAACTGTTTAGAAAAACAATTTAACCAGCGCCCGATTATTTTCTACAGTAACGGCTATCAAACCTATCTCTGGGATGATGGCAACTATCCCCCTCGCCTGGTGGAAGGCTTCTTAAAAAAAGATGAATTACAAAGAATAATTTATCGCCGCAGTCACCGAAAACCCCTTGAGATTGTTTTACCGAATCCAGAAATAGCCGGAAGAAGCTACCAACTCGAAGCCCTGAAACGAGTTACCGAAACCTTTGAGAAAAAAGCCCGGAAAGCCTTGCTCGTCATGGCAACAGGCACAGGAAAAACCCGAACAGCCATCGCCCTAATTGATATATTAACTAGAGCTAATTGGATTAAAAGAGTCTTATTTTTAGCTGACCGTACCTCTTTAATCACCCAAGCTAAAAGAGCAATTCAGAAACACTTACCCCACGCCACCGCCATAGACTTAACCCAAGAAAAAGACGTAAGCGGTGCAGATATCATCCTCTCCACCTATCCAACGATGATGAATCGCATCAACAACGATATTCTTTTTTCTCCGACTAGCAGAGGGAGTGAGGTTAAAACCTTTGGAGTGGGTTATTTCGACTTAATTATTATAGATGAAGCCCATCGCAGTATTTACCAAAAATATCAAGCCCTTTTTACCTATTTCGATGCTTTATTAATCGGTTTAACCGCCACTCCCAGAAATGAAATTAACCGAGATACCTACGGCATTTTTGAATTAGAAGCGGGAAATCCTACTTTTGCTTATGAATTACAAGATGCGATCGCCGATGGCTATTTAGTGCCTCCGACGGGTATCAATGTCCCGTTTAAATTTTTGCGGAGTGGGGTGAAATATGTTGATCTGACCCCCGAAGAAAAATTAGAATATGAAGAAAAATTCTATAATGAAGAAACAGGGGAAATCCCCAAGGAAATTAACGTCGCCGCCCTGAATCGTTGGTTATTTAATATTGATACGGTGGATAAAGCTTTAGAAATTCTCATGGATTGGGGTTTAAAAATTCATCAGGGCGATCGCCTCGGTAAAACGATTATTTTCGCCCGAAATCATCAACACGCCCAATTTATTGAAGAAAGATTTAACTATAACTATCCCCAATATAAAGGCAAATTTGCCCGTGTGATCGACAGTCACGATAATTATGCTCAAAGTCTACTTGATGATTTTTCAGACGCGGAAAAAGACCCCATGATAGCGATTTCTGTGGATATGTTAGACACGGGGGTAGATGTACCAGAAGTGGTGAATTTAATGTTTTTTAAACCTGTTTACTCCGAGGTAAAATTTAATCAAATGATCGGCAGAGGCACTCGTTTATGCCCTAATTTATTCGGATTTGGCAAGGATAAAACGGAATTTTTAATATTTGATTTATGCGATAATATTGCTTATTTTAGTCAAGAAATCACCGAAAAAGAACAATCCCCAGCGCAATCATTACAAACTCGACTTTTAAAAGCAAAATTAGAGTTATGGGACTGTTTAAATACCGCAGAAACTACAACCCTTGTGAATCAACCTCAAAATCGCGTTAAAGAGTCTCAAGCGTCCTATACTGTCGTTAAAAGCAATAATCTCAAGGAAAAAATACTAGATGAATTATATCAACACGTTGCCAGTATGGAAGACAATAATTTTCTAGTGCGTCGTCACTTAGAAACCGTTTTAATGTTCCGTAAACGGGAAAAATGGTATAATTTAAACCCAGAGGATCGGCAAGTTATTGTTAATACCCTCATCCCCCTCCCCAATACTTTACCCGTAGAAAATCCTCGGATTAAAAACTTTGATTTGCTGTGTCTAAAAATTCAGTTAGCCATCCTCAAAAATAGCCAAGATTTTGAAAGATTACGGGATCAAGTCAGGGATTTATTAACTTATTTAGAAGCTAAAAAAACGATTCCTATTGTTAAGGATAAATTGAATTTAATTGAACAAGTCCAGACTGAAATATGGTGGCAAGATGTGACGGTTTATTTAGTAGAAGAAATGAGGCTAAATCTGCGGAATTTAATGGTGTTGATTGATCAACAAGATGAAACAATGATCTATACTGATTTTGAGGATGAATTAGGGGAGTTAGAAATCTTAGAAGTCCCTAACCGTCAAATCGGTTTCAGCCCCTATCAATACCGTAAAAAAGTAGAAAGCTATATTTTAGCCCATCAAGATCATATTGCGATCGCTAAGTTAAAAAGAAATTTATCTTTAACAAACACTGATTTACAGGAATTAGAAAAAATGTTATTTACCTCAGAAGCAATCGAATCTAAGGATAAATTTGAGTTAGTCTATGGTAAAAATATTAACCTGAAAATTTTTATTTTGGACTTGGTGGGTTTAGACAGAAATACCGCTAAACAAGCTTTTAGTAAATATTTGGAAAATAATAATCTCAATGCTAATCAAATTCGTTTTATTGAACAAATTATTAACTGGTTAACCCAAAATGGGGTTATGAATCCCTCTCTTTTGTATGAATCCCCTTTTACTGATATTCACACCGAAGGATTAGATGGAGTTTTTAACCAGGAGGATGCTAATAATATTGTTACCATCATTTGCTCTTTTGATCAACCGATAGAAACAACCTACTCTGCTTAATTGAAAGACACAGATTTTGAATACAAATCATTTAGAATTACTATCTATATATAGAAAGCGAAAAGGTGGGAGCGTCCTCGTTTTCTTACAGTGATAGGTTAAAATAGGTAATATTAAAATAGGTGTTAGGTGGTGCGATCGCGGCGATCTCCGTACCGTAGTGGTGCGTGCGCGGAGCTTACGCACCCTACGGTTGATCAAAATGATTGTTCTAATTTTTAATTAGCGATCGCCTTTAAGGGGTACTTAAGACTTAAAATACTCAAACCCAATCTTCCATCTGTAATATTAAAACACGGCATCAAGAATTATGAGACTCCCTAAATTTATCTCAACAGAAAATTTTGCTAGGATAGTTATTATTTTGCTCCTAATTTCGGTTATAGGCGCTGTCTTTGGGAACTGGTCAGATGCCCTTAAAAAGGGATTAATAGGATTTTGGATTGTTATTCCACCTCTTTGAACTTCTAAGCAAAATATTACATCTATCTTATCAATAAACGACTTGATCAGAGAATATCTCAGTTACGGTATGAATATAGGGAAAAAACACTTTATAATGTTCTGGACTCAAACTATAATAAAGTTCCCAAAGCAGAGAATTTAACATATCCTGTACCAACTCCCAACTTACATTTAATCGGGGATATAAAATGACAGATATCGGAAATAACTCTTCTTGAATGGGTCGCAAACTGCCTTCTAAAACGCACAAGCATAAATAAATTTGAAAAAGTTCAACATCTCGAATACTAGAATAGTGAACCATAGCATTTCCTAAATTGCCACTGATGCTCCGATAGCCGGGATGTAAATGACAAACTCGGTTATAAACATTGTGGGCAATTGTTGTTGTTTGAGACAGTAATTGTTGTACAGCAATTAATGCTTCTGAATCTGCTTTATGGGTAGCCGCTAAGGCATGAACTTCGGCAATAGGAGCATGAAGATAATCTTCTACAGCTTTGAAATACAGTACAAAAATAGAGCGGGATTTTAGGGGAATCCAATCTAATAAAATTTTGCCTACATAGTTAAATTCCATTGCTAAGACCGCTAGAAATACAGCACTTCTACTGGAATATTTACGGCGAATAGCAATAATTTCTCGACCGACTAAAACCGATAATCGGGAAGGATATTCATATTGAGCATAAGCTTCTATGGTTTTTCGATACAGATGACAAGTATCTTGAATAATTTCTTTGGTTTCAATTAACTCTAAAAAAAATTGATGAGATTGAAGATAAGATCCGAGTACCCCATCAATTTTGTTCCAGGCAATTTCCCCGGCTACCTTTAACATTTGTAAAAGCTGAGAAACAATCCGAGAACGCTGTTCATCAAACTCGGTAATATCAACTTGTTGATTGGCTTCAATGTTTACCGATGAAGGAGATGGGTTGGGACTCCAAATCATTGAGTAATATTGTTTTGCCCATTCAACTGCCATTAAGGTCATCATTTCAGAAGACTTAGAACTGGGGTTTTCATCCCGGCATTCTCCTGATACAATAGACTCAGAACAAGATGTTTGATCTAAAATAGTAAAAATTTTAGAGGCATCTTGATTACAGTTGCCGACGGGTGAACCTTCGTATTCGGGTTTCATCTTTACTTCCCTTTTGCAGACACCTATTAAACAATAACTCAGGTCAGTGGTGGGTTGTTGACATTGAATCCAGCGCTCACTTGCCTTTGTAAATTCCCCTTTGCTTATGCCAATGCAGTAGCTAGAGAGTCATAATTTCTTAAGACTCTCTTAACTTAGATTTAAGTATCCGTTTAAGGCTAGATCCTCTCAAAATTAGAGGCATAAACCTAATAAAACGGGGTTTGAGTTCAATATAAAGAATTGTACACCTTAGACAGACTGAACTCTTTTAACTCCTGTTTTAGAGAAAAGTATCTGGTGCATCAGAATGGATGTCAGTCCCGGTATTAGATTTACCGAGAAAAAGGTTTAAATCTAGCTTGACTTTGAATTATACCATAATCTTCTTGATGGATAGACCCTGGCAAGGCAAATATTAAAATATTATGAAGATTAGTTTTTCTAATCTTTGACCAAACTCCATTTTTAATCAAATACAGAACTGTCTGATCGGGGAAATAAGCTGAATAAAGCTGATTTTTTCCTCAGTGTAAGTATTTTACTGCATCGATTAACTAAAATAGAAAAACAAATATCCTAGTTTGACAAGTTGTCGTAATCTATGCCTAACGCCCCCGCTATTGTCACCAGCTTGATTGTCGCAGTTTGGATCGCTGCGATCGCGATTCTCACTGTTCAAAATGCCAGCCCCATTTCGTTGAAGTTCCTCTTTTTTGAGTCTATTCAACTCCCCGTTGGTGTGATTCTAGCCTTCAGTGGGGTGAGTGGTCTTCTCGGAGCCGCCTTATTCAAACCCATAGCAGAGTTAGGAGAGGGGAGAGAGGGGGAAAGGGGGAGATAGGGGAAGAAGAACACTGACGTTAGATCTACACCCTACAGCCCTATTTTCGTTGGAATAGCTGACACAACTCAATAACATGGGTTTGCAGGGTTGAACGTTCGTCTGCGCCGCCTTTAAGATCAGCTTCAAGTTGAAGTAACAAAGGTAAGCTGTGTTGTAGTTGATTTAGGGTGAGGGTTTGTACTTCTTTTTGCAGAAAAAAGACACGGTTGGGGTTGCCAATTTCGGCGGTTTTGGCAATTTCCTGTTTATCCCTAACTCCGGTTTCCATCATTAATTTAATCCATAACCACGTGCGAAATTGACTGACTAAAGTGGCGACAATTTTTAATCCCGGTTCATTGTGTTGGAGTAACTCTGTAATTAACTCTAAGGCTTGACTGGTTTGTCCGGCTTTAATACAAGTGGCAAGTTTTAAGCTATTTTGAGTATTAGCCTGAACTAATAAGGAAATTTGCTCAAGGCTGAGGGGTTGATGAGAATTCCCAGCAAATAGCTTGAGTTTTTCCAATTCGTTATAGAGTTGTCGAGTATCATTTCCAACTAACTCTGCTAATAAAGTAATCCCATTAGGACTCAAATTGACCCCACGTTCCGTTGCTAAAGTTTTAACGTGCTGTTCTAATTTATCGATTTCCCAAGGTTTAATTCGAGAAAATTCTCGCAATTCTCCTTTAGATTTGTCAATATATTTCTTGAGTAATGTTGTGGACTTTAACCGACCGTCGGGTTTGTTAGAACCCGTTAAAAGCAACGTTGTCGTATCGGGGATCACCGAAAGGGTGCGTTCTAACTCTTGATAAACGTCCGTTGGACATTGCTGGAATAGGGAAGTATCCACTAACCAAACGAAGCGTCCACCAAACCCAAAAGGAGGAGTCATGGCTTGATTAAGTCCCATAATCACAGAATTTTGTTGATCGGACAGAATTCTGTCAAAATTAAAACTAGCCCAACTGGGATCAAGGACGGACTCCCGCAATCGTTCAACCGCTTGCATTAAAGCAAAGTCATCGTCTCCCCAGTAGAGGTGGATAGGCATAATAACTTAATTTTTTCAAAAGAGGCGATTAAAATTGGACGATACTTATCAAGTTTATGTGAATCGGGTCGCGCGATTAACGCTGCCAGAATCCTATCACTCTCAGCTTGAGTATATTCAGGAGTCCCCTAAGTTTAAGCCTGACTCCCAGGGTAAACACCAAGCTGTGCCTTTTCCGGGTTATAGTATTATCACTCCTCCGGCTGAAGATGATGGGGACAATGGAGAATTTTATCAGAATCTCCAAACTTGTCAGCAGCAACTGAGTGAAAAGTTCGATCCCAATTTTTGGATTCCGATTCCCCAGGAAAGTTTACACTTTACCTTAGCGGATTTGATTTGGGATAGTGCTTATCGAGATGTCAGTAAAGATGATCCCAGTTTTGATCCGAAGTTACATGAAGCGATCACTCAATCGTTTCAAAGTTTTCAATCGACGCCTATTCCCCAGGGAATTCGTTGGCAAATTTTCGGTTTTATGTTAATGCCAAGGGCGATCGCCGTTTGTCTGGTTCCCCGTGATCAAGAGTCTTATCAAAAAACAACTGAATTCCGGCGTGCTATCTATCAAAATCCCAGTTTAATTCCATTAGGTGTCGATCAACAATATTATTTAACGGCTCACATCACATTGGGTTATTTCGGAACAATTCCTGAAGATTTAGATCGGGGTCATTTTTGTAATATTCTCTCTTCTTTCAATCAACAATGGTTAGATTCAACTCAAGAAATTTGGGTTAAACGAGCAGAACTCCGCAAGTTTGATGACATGACTCGCTATTATCGAGAACCAGACTGGCCTGTTTTTAAATTTTAGACCTTAAGCGTTGTTGGTTGATGGTTAACCGTTAACTGTCAGCCAATAACAAACCATCCTTGAGAGCCAATGTTTATAGAAATTCATCCGATTCAATCCCAGAGTTTTGCAATTATTGATCAAGAAATTGGAGAACATTCGTTTAATTCGGCTGAATATGCGATTGTAAGACGAGTTATTCATAGCACGGCTGATTTTGAATTTTCCCAGTTAATTCGGTTTAGTCCAAATGGGATAGAACAGGGAATTTTAGCGTTAAAACAACGAGTTCCGATTATTGTTGATGTGGGAATGGTTAAACAAGGAGTCGCTAATTTAGTGGCTAAAACCTTTAATAATCCCTTAATTTGTGCGGTTGAAGCGGTATCGACTCCCTTGGCGGGTAAAACCCTCACCGAAACGGGATTAATTAAGGTTGTTCAAGAGTTTCCCCAGAGTATTATTGTGATTGGTAATGCTCCAACGGCGTTAATTTCCCTGTGTTCTTTAATTGAACAACAGTTAGTTTTTCCAAGTTTAGTCATTGGGGTTCCGGTGGGTTTTGTTTCTGTAGTCGAGTCTAAAATGATGTTAGCTGAAATGTCTGTTCCTCAAATTCGAGTGGAGGGAAGAAAAGGGGGTTCTCCGGTAGCAGCAGCTATTTTAAATGCTTTAATTGTTTTAGCTACCTCTGAAAAATAGGGTTCAATAAATATAAGAATTGTACATTAATTATTAATTTGAAATTCTATAATGATTTATGTTGTTGGTATTGGGTTAGATGGGAGATCAGGACTGAGTGAGTCTGTTCTTAATATCATTGCAGGTGCAACTGTATTAGTCGGAAGCGATCGCCATTTAAGTTATTTTCCTGAACATCTAGCTGCTCGTTTAATCTTAGGAGATTTAACAGAAATAATTGTTTCTATTCGTCAGCAATTAACAAGATGGGAGCTTGAAAAAAAACAATCTACTAATAATTATATTGTCATTTTAGTATCGGGTGATCCGTTATTTTTTGGATTAGGTCGTTTATTAATTGCTGAATTTCCGCCCGAACAATTAACCTTTTATCCCCATATTAGCTCGATTCAATTAGCCTTTAATCGGATTAAAATTCCTTGGCAAGATGCTCGAATTCTCAGTGTTCATGGTCGTTCAATGGAAACCTTAATTCAAGCTTTACAACAAGGGGTAGAAAAAATAGCAATTTTAACGGATAATCTGAATAATCCCTCGGCGATCGCTCAATTAATCAAGAGTTTAGATTTACCGAGTCGTTATCAATTTTGGGTCTGCGAAAATCTAGGGGGAAAGGATGAACGAGTCCAACAATGGCAGATAGAATCCTTAAAAAATCCAGAATTTTCTGCCTTAAATATTGTTATTTTATTACGTCAATCTGCTTCGGAAATAGAACCTTTAGATTTATCTAAAATCCCGACTTTTGGCATTCCTGATCAACTGTTTTTCAGTTATAGCGATCGCCCTGGACTGATGACAAAACGGGAAGTTAGGACTTTAGTATTAGGAGAACTTGCTTTACAGCCGAAACAAACGATTTGGGATATTGGAGCCGGGACGGGTTCAGTTTCGATAGAAATTGCCAGACTTTTTCCTGATTCTACAGTTTATTCTATTGAAAAAACAGCCGCCGGAACAACTTTAATTGAACAAAATCGCCAACGATTTAAAGTTAATAATGTCGTTTCTATTCATGGGGAAGCTCCCGAAATTTTACACCATTTACGTTCACCAAATCGGATTTTTATTGGGGGAAGCGGAAATAATTTAAGCGAAATATTGGGGATTTGCAGTATTCGTTTATCTCCGGGTGGTGTGATGGTTTTAGCTTTAGCAACCATTGAACATTTAAACACGGCGTTAAGCTGGTTAGACCAACGAAAACGCATTGAGCGCAGTTGGAGTTATCGAATGTTAACGGTACAATTATCCCGTTCTGTTCCCGTTGCTAATTTAACCCGTTTTTCTCCCCTCAACCCCGTGACCCTATTAACGATTTTTCACCATAGTTTATTTGCTTGATGAGGCTCAAAGAAAATGGCTGGAGTGCTTATAGTTTCGTTGGGAGCCCCGACATCCCTCTAGGTAAGGGTTCTGGCGATTTTAGAAAAAGGCAAAATTCCGTTTCAGCCTCTGACTTTTCTCAGCCTCGAAAATGCCTACTAGACAGCCGATGGTGTATGGGTTTAAAATAGGAGGACTCCCCACTCGTTGGGGAAATTAATTGATTGGAAACTTGATAGCTCGTTCCGCTGATAGTGGTTTCAACCATCTCCCCACTCGTTGGGGAAATTAATTGATTGGAAACCTGACAGCTTCAGGATTCTTTTAAGGATAACTACTCGATGGTCTCCCCACTCGTTGGGGAAATTAATTGATTGGAAACAAGCAGCAGCAGTCAAAATGGCAACGGTCGTGGTGATAACTTCTCCCCACTCGTTGGGGAAATTAATTGATTGGAAACCCTGGAGCTGCAGACCGTGTTTCCATGATTGAAGAGTTTATATCTCCCCACTCGTTGGGGAAATTAATTGATTGGAAACCTTCTGGTGTCCTCCGGTTAGCAGTGGATTAAGTCCTCTCCCCACTCGTTGGGGAAATTAATTGATTGGAAACAATATCCTGATGGACTAACTTCTACACACATTTCATCATTACTCCCCACTCGTTGGGGAAATTAATTGATTGGAAACTGTCTGGGTGATACCCCAGAACTAACCGCTTGTCCCCTTCTCCCCACTCGTTGGGGAAATTAATTGATTGGAAACTAGAATTGGTACCCGGCCTGGTACAACTCTGCAATCCAAGTCTTTACTCCCCACTCGTTGGGGAAATTAATTGATTGGAAACTTCATTCAAGTTTCCATAATTGAGAATATGAAATTAATACACTCCCCACTCGTTGGGGAAATTAATTGATTGGAAACAAATGCACCACCAAACAACTCGTCAAAGAGTACCATCTCCCCACTCGTTGGGGAAATTAATTGATTGGAAACAATATTCCCATCCGAGTTTAGTTGTCATCGTCTACGCCCCCCTCCCCACTCGTTGGGGAAATTAATTGATTGGAAACTTGGACGGACGCGATCGCAGCTTCCCACGTCGATTTGGCGGTCACTCCCCACTCGTTGGGGAAATTAATTGATTGGAAACGGTTCTGATTTGTACCCAGTCACCAATCGCATATTTACCTCCCCACTCGTTGGGGAAATTAATTGATTGGAAACTTAATTGCCTTAATCCGTGCGCTATCTTCTTTCAGTCTCCCCACTCGTTGGGGAAATTAATTGATTGGAAACAAGCACCAGCGCGAACAAAATATTAGATCAATTAAAACAACTCAATCTCCCCACTCGTTGGGGAAATTAATTGATTGGAAATGTTCAGTCACATGAGGGTAAACATACTCCCCACGCAACTTACCTCCCCACTCGTTGGGGAAATTAATTGATTGGAAATTTCAACTACCTGCTTACGCATGGTAGTTTCTCCTTCAGCATACTCCCCACTCGTTGGGGAAATTAATTGATTGGAAATTTGTACTATAAGGAACTAACTGATAATTGGTTCCTTATTTTACCTCCCCACTCGTTGGGGAAATTAATTGATTGGAAATCATACTGGTATGTACAGGATACCGCCCTTCAGTCGTCTCCCCACTCGTTGGGGAAATTAATTGATTGGAAATTGATGTTCGCTTGAGATTGTTTGGACAATCCTTTCTCTCCCCACTCGTTGGGGAAATTAATTGATTGGAAATTGGATTGCAACTGCACCAACACTCACGCCTTTGATAACATTCACTCCCCACTCGTTGGGGAAATTAATTGATTGGAAATATGTCCATTCAACACATGTATCCCGGTTTTTAGCCCTCCCCACTCGTTGGGGAAATTAATTGATTGGAAACAAGAGTCCCCTGTAGAGACGTTGCATGCAACGTCTCTACAGGGGTTTAGGGAATAATCTGTAGCGCTGATTTAAGAATGGAATATTAATGAATTGGAAACCCAATATTTTCTAAATCTCCCTTTATCTATCGTTTAAATCGTTGTTTAATTTTTAACCATTCATCCTCTAACAACGTATTTAAAACAGGAACAACAATTAAACTTAATAAAGTCGAAGTCATTAACCCCCCAATAATAGCAACAGCCATCGGTTGTCTTAATTCTGCTCCGGCGCCTAATCCTAATGCAATGGGTAACATTCCTAAAATCGTTGAGGCGGTGGTCATAATAATCGGTCTTAAACGCACAACTCCGGTTTCAATAATGGCATCATTTCGACTCATGCCTTTTTGACGAAGTTGGTTGACATAATCCATCAGAAGTAAGACATTTTTATCTAATAATCCTAATAGAAAAATTAACCCAATTAACGAGATAATTCCAAAGGCACTTTGAGTAATTAATAAGGCTAACATAGCCCCAACTAAACATAAGGGAAGGGTTAACCCCACCACCGCAGGTTCGACCCAACGACCAAATAATAGGAATAGTAACCCCAACATACAAACCACAGAAAACAGCAGCGTTACCAGAAAACTATTTAAAACTTGACCAATTCTGGCAGAATCTCCAGTTAATTTTAAGGTTATCCCATTAGGAATTAAAGGTTTAGCAAGATTCAGAACTTGATTAGTGGCATCTCCTAATAATTGACCTTGGCTTAAATTAGCCGTAATATAAGCCGCCCGTTGACCATTAAAGCGTTCAATTTGGTTAATCTCATTGGATGTATTTTCTTCTCCCGTTGCTCGGACATCCACAAAACCGGGTAATTTTGCGACTTTTTCTTGCAGGGTTTTAGCAGTCTTTTTTAAAAGGTTAACATCATCTCCCACTAACACAATTTGTAAAGGTTTTTCATCTCCTGTTTCCACAAATTGTAAATCTTCCACACTCACCGTAACGTTATTAATAGAAGGTAAATTTTCTCTAATTTGATCTTGTGCTTCTAAGGTGGTGAGTTGACGATCATTTTTTAATTTTACATAAATTCTGCCTTTATTCGGTTGTCCTTTAATGCCAATAATAGTAAACGCTTCTTCCACATCAGGAGTATTTAAAACCACCTGTTCAATTTTGTTCCCCGTTGTCCGAGTTTTTCTCAGAAATAATTGAATAGGATTTCGAGCTAAATCAGTTAACCAATTAAACGCCCCAGGTTGTTGAAAAATATCCGTTTCTGCGGTTGGTGTATCGGTGGGGGTTTCTTTGGTTTGAGAATTATTTTGAACCTTAATATTAGAAATTTGAGGTAAAGGATAGGAATAATTAATCACAAATTCTCCTCGGTCTAATCGAGGTAAAAACCCTTGAGGAACTAAAGGAATTAAAGCTAAACCTGCTATAAAACTTAAAATAGCAATTAAAATAACCAGTTGACGATGGTGAAGTGACCATTGTAATAATCGACGATAGGTTTCGATGATAAGGTTAGATTGAGGATGATAATTTTCGGGTTTATTTTGAATCGGTTTTAACCAATACACGGCTAAAACTGGGGATAAAGTTCTAGCCACTAATAAAGAGATTAAAACCGCCGAAGAAATGGTTAAGGCAAAGGGTTTAAAAAACTGTCCTAACGCATCTCCCATAAAGGCAACGGGGAGAAAAACAGCCACAATTGTTAAGGTAGAAGCTGTCACCGTTAAACCAATTTCATCTGTTCCTTTAAGGGCGGCATCTCTGGGGTTTTCTCCCGCATCAATTAATCGGGCAATATTCTCCACATCAACAATAGCATCATCAATGACAATTCCAATCACTAACGCTAACGCTAATAGAGTAATGGTTTCTAAATTAAATCCCGCTATTGCCATTACAATACAAGTCCCTAATAACGATGTGGGAATGGCTAAGGCGGTGATGAAAGTAGCTCTTAAATTTCTTAAAAAAGGAAAAACAATGGCAATCGCTAAAATTATCGCTAATAAGAGTTCTTCAATTGTCGAATGGGTAGCTTTTCTAATATAATCCGCTTGAGTTTCTGCTAAATTTAGCTTGACATTTGGTAGGTTTTGTTGTATATTATTAATAACAGTTTCAACTTGATCTACAACTTCTAAGGTATTAGCATCACTGCGTTTGATCACCTGAACTGCTATAACATTTTCTCCCTGATATCGAACCAACGTTGGCGGGTCTTGAATTAAGGTTTGAGAACTGGATAAAGAAGCGATATCCGATGTTCCTTTCCGGGTTAATCCATCTCCTAATAAATTTACCTTGAGCACACCCGGTAAAGCGTTAAGTTGAGGAATAATTTCAGTTTTTGTTAGTTCTGTTAATTCTTTTAACGTTAGACTTTGACTTTGAATGGCGTAGGTAATGGCTGTTGATTCATTTAAGTTTAAGGGAATAACAGTATACGTTGTTTTCGTAGGGAATTGAATATTTTTTAAAGTTGTCTCTACCTGGTTTGTAGAAGATTCTAAACTCGTTCCGACTAAAAAAGCTAAACTGATAATACTTCGACCTGGATAAGTCGATGAGCGAAAATCATAAACTCCTTCAATAGATTTTACTTGATTTTCAATAGGTAAAGTCACCTTTAATTCCGTTTCTGTTGCGGTAGAAATCGGTGCAGTGGTACTGACGACAACCACCGGAAATGTCACCTCTGGAAATAAGGCATATTTGAGACTACTAAATGCCAGCATTCCTGCTATAATTACGCCAATCCAAAACCCAATCACAATTCGAGGATGAGCAATACAAACACGAGAAATATTAAACCGTTCTCGAACAGCAGGTTGTAGAGGAGACTGAATCATAGGGAATCTGGACAATTAATGAGCCTTAAACTATTTATTGTATCGTTAAGGGTTAATTTTGAAGGGTTAACCCTCAACATTCGTTTAGTTAAGCAATTGGGTCGCACAGTCAATGCCTACATCCACAAACTCATCAGGGGATTCTTTGGTTTTTTGAGCTTGAGTATAGAGCTTTAGAAATTGATCTAACCTATACTGAGATTGAAAGCGATTAATGGTACATTGACAAACAATTTTTGCCTGTTGTTCGGTTAAACCTTCCTGAACACTGCGTTGACTACAACCGTTTAGATAACCTTTAACAATTTCTTGCGGATATTGATATTTTGGCTTGGGTTGACTCGCATTATTTTGGGCAAAAGTCGAGAGCGGATAAAGTCCAAACCCCCAGAAGAATGTTAAAGAAAACAAACTAACAACAACAAGAGGATTGATAATATTCATAGAGAATTGGTTCTAAATCCTAGAATAACTTTCAATTTCCAATCCTAACGAGAACAAGACTCCCAGATGAATTGGCAACGTTTACAATTTAAACACAAATTCGGTCTCAAAATTTTACTCCTCAGCATTGTGGTGGTGTTGATTGTGTTGCTGAATCGTGTATTCCATCAAACTCAAGGGTTGTCTATGGCCTCTCAACAACCTGTGGATACATTTTTTGTCCTGGGGGGAAGTATTCGACGGGAAATGTATGTGACGCAACTGGCCAAACAAAATCCCGATATTCGCATTTTAATCTCAACGGGATCAGATGATCCTTGTATTGTAAAATTATTTGAACGCGAACAAGCATCAACGCAACAAGTTTGGTTAGAAAAGTGTGCAAAGTCTACCTTTGATAATTTTTTTTACAGTCAACCGATTCTCAGCCAATGGCACGCTCATCATGTTAAATTAATCACCTCTGGCACCCATTCACCCCGTGCAAAATGGATGGCTCAAATTTTGTTAGGATCTCATGGAATTTGGGTCGATGTAGAAACTGTAAAAGAAACGGGGGTTCCTGCTAATCGAGAATTATGGTTAAAAACAGGACTTGATCTCACCCGAACTGTTTTATGGGCCTTAGCCAGTCAAGTGATTCAACCGTCCTGTTCTAATTTTATTCAGCTTCAGGAAGTGAATCTTAAAAAGTGGTGTCAGGAAGAATTTAGTTGTGAATATCAAAGTGGTCTTAATCGGAAATCAATCTGTGAAGCTCAGAATTAAGATTTATTTTTTACAAGAAAGAGCTTGATTGAAGCAATTATATCTTAAAATAGAACAATCTAAGATCCATTCTCTTGAGTTAGCATGATTGATAATTCTTGTTGTTTGATTAAGTTATGTTAAAGTCATTAAAAATCGAAAATTTTCGATGTTTTTCCACGTTTGAGCTACAACAGCTTGGGCGGATTAATCTGTTAGTTGGAACTAATAATAGTGGGAAAACCTCTATTTTAGAAGCGATTCAACTTTTTTACAAACGAGATAGCCTAGAAGGTTTATCTGAAATTATGATCAGTCGAGGTGAATATCTTTGGAGTGATGAGGAACAAAAAACTCGTGAGCTTGATCTTCGCCATTTATTTTATGGTCATCAAATAAATTTAGGGAGTTCTTTCTCAATTTCTGGAGAATATGATGATTTTCGAGAAAATCTTTCGATTGTTATAGAACAAGATCAACAACTTCAATTATTTGATTATCTAAAAGATTTTGTCCTGTTGATCAAATGGCTGGGCAAAGAAAAGGGTAATTTAGAATTCCCCTTATCGTCTAATTTAGGTTTGTCTACAGATTTAATCAGAAGATTTCGTAGAAATCCTGTAAAATCAACACTAAAAACCCAATTTATTACCTCATCTTCTTTGAGAACTGAAACAATGATGGAGTTGTTTGATCAAGTTGTTTTAACCCCAGAAGAAGATTTGATTACAGACGCACTAAAAACCCTTGATCCTAAAATAGAACGAATTGCTGCCCTCGGTTCTGACAAAAATAGTTTCAGATCAAATAGAGGATTTGTTATTCGTTTATCGGATAGCGATCAACGCATTCCAATTGGAAGTATGGGAGATGGGATATGGAGAATTTTAGGTTTAACATTAGCCCTTGTCAATGCGAAAAATGGCGTTTTATTAGTTGATGAAATTGATACGGGATTACATTTTAGTGCCATGTCTGATATGTGGAAATTAGTCTGGAATACTGCCAAACGACTCAATATTCAAGTATTTGCTACAACTCATAATAGTGATTGTTGGACAAGTTTAGCTGATCTGGCTAATTCTGAAATCCTAGATGGAGATGGAATTAAAATTCATAGAATAGAGAAAAATAAACCCAACAGTATTGTTTTTAATGAAAATCAAATGGTAATTGCGGCTGAACGAGGGATTGAGGTACGATAAGAAATGACAAAAAATAGTCGTTCTCATAATGTATTACTGGTCGAAGGAAAGGAAGATGTTCGCGTCATCCCGGAATTAATCGAAGCTAATGGAATTGCTTGGGGAACAAAAAAGAATCCTGTTGTCTATATTAAAGAAAATAATGGTTATGATAACCTGATCAAGCCCGATGTGATTTGTACTGAATTAAAAGCATCGGGATTATCTGCTTTAGGTATTATGATTGATGCAGATGATGACCCTAGAGGACGATGGCAAAGTCTTAGAAATACTTGTTTGAGTAGTATCCCTGATCTTCCCGAAAAATTACCTGAAACAGGTTTAATTCATCTGACATCTAATCAAGTTAGATTTGGGGTTTGGATGATGCCGGATAATCAAATGCAGGGGATGTTAGAAAACTTTATTGCCTATATGATTCCTGATGAAAGTGAATTAATTTGGCAATTTGCTCAAAACATCACAATAGAAGCAAAACAAAAAGGAGCATTATTTAAAGAAACTCATCAGGATAAAGCAAATATTTATACTTGGTTAGCTTGGCAAAATCCTCCAGGACGACAACTTCATCAAGCAATTAATCAAAAAATTCTTAACCCTAAACATCCCAAGGCACAGAAATTCGTGAATTGGTTTAAAATTTTATACAATTTATCCTAGTTTTTGGGGTTGATTAACCCATTCAAGGGTCGATCAGCAAAAAAAGCAGCAAACCCTTGCCACTACTGGATTGTTTATCGTTCAAGCTGGAATCCTTTTCCTATATGCTTTTGAAGCCGTTTTTAAGGCAATTTTTGTCTAAGTTCCACTAACCGTAACCTCCGAATCCTAACTTTATATAAACTTTTGTTTCAAAAGTCCCTCAACCTTCCATCTCATAGGTATTACAAGCCCTAGGATTTCACCTATCAATGTAAAGATCAAGTTAAAGATTTAATTAACTTGAGCGCAATGTCCTGAAATGGAAGGACACCCTAGATCAATATATGCCATGATGGCAACAGATCTTACGTCTATAGACAACTGGGTTGAATATCAGAATCCTCTACTCATCTGAAAAGCAATCTTGTTGTTAGACCGCAGTTTTTACTGAATTCCGCTTGACTCTTGTTTGTGGGAATCTTCCTAATCAAGGGGGTTTCACCTTTGCTAAGAAGCATGGAACCGAAGGCTAGAGAAGCCTAATTTCATATTTCTACGGGTTGTTTCACGGATTGCTAATCTACACTATTTATTCCCTCGAAACAATGATTAATCCCAACTTTACAAAACGGGATCGGCTGTCTAGCTCTAGCTCAAACCGATCTCCATTTTTATTAATGACAACCTTAGAAAATTTATTAACACAAATCCAAGCCGATACTACTCATGTTAAAGCGTGGAGTCAACACTGGCATTTGCAATCGTTCCAATTCGGAGATTGTATTGATTGTTTACCGCCTTCGGCTGAAACAAAAGTTAGTAATGTTTACTTAGTGCTTGAAGGTCGAGTTCGACTTCTGGCTGAGGACAAACATCTCAATCGAGAGGTTTCGGTTTCAGTTGTTGAACCGGGTGAAACCTTTGGCGGAGATCAAGCAGGATGGAAATATGCACCTTTATCCTATCAAGCGATCGCCGCCAGTGATGTTATCGTTGCTTCAATTCCGATGGTCGAACTCCAGACCCAAATTAAACAGATTCCTCCGCTCCAAACCTATTTACAAACCACCCTTGAAAACCGACAACGGTTATTATTCTTTAAAACCCAAACCAACTTGCGACGGTTCACCAGTCACCGACTCCAAGAGATTTTATCGAACTGCACCGAACATCGCATCAGTGCTGGAACTGCCTTACAGAAGGCGATCCCAACGGAACAAGGACGATTTTGGCTGTATCAAGGACAAATTACAGGGGCCGATACTGTTCCCCAAGTGGGCGACAGTTGGGGAGAACCCGATCCTATCCCCCCAGAATGGATAGCGTTAACGGAGTTAGTTTTGTATCAACTTCCCTCTGAAACCTTACAGACCACATCTGTACACGGGGGGAAATCCCCGATTCGGAAACAACAGATCACCGTATCTTCTCAACCTGCAACCGTTAACCCCCCTGCGGTTATTGTTCCCCAAACCGCGCAAATTCTCAGCTTTCCCCAACCTAAACGTCAACGAGTCTGGCGAGGATTTTGGCAACGCTATCCGTTTATTGAACAGCAAAGCTCCTCCGACTGTGGGGTTGCTTGTTTAGCGATGATTAGTCAGTATTGGGGGAAATACTTGAGTATCAATACCCTGCGTAATATTGCGGATGTCGGACGCTCAGGGGTATCTTTAAAGAACCTCACCCTTACCTCCGAACGCTTAGGGTATCAGGCGCGACCTGTACGAGCCAGTTTGAATCGTTTAGAAACTGAAAAAAACCCTTGGATTGCCCATTGGCAGGGGGATCATTATATTGTGGTCTATAAAGTCCGTCGTCATCAAGTGGTGATTGCTGATCCCGCCGAAGGCAAAAAAACCCTCTCTCGTCAGGCGTTTTTAACAGGATGGACGGGTTATGCTTTACTGTTAGAACCCACCGATCAATTCTACGAACTTAAGGAGCAAAAACGCTCTCTCGGTCGGTTTGCGGGGGTAATTTGGCCTTATCGATTTTTGGGATTACAAATTATTCTGTTATCCCTCTTAATTCAGGTCTTTGGGATTGTCACTCCGTTATTAACCCAGATTATTTTAGATCGGGTTGTGGTGAATAAAAGCGTCACGGGTTTGAATGTATTTACCTTGGGATTGTTATTATTTGGTCTGTGGAGTTTAGGATTATCTTCGATTCGACAATATCTATTAAGTTACTTATCAAATCGTTTGGATTTAACCTTAATTGGGGGGTTTATTTATCACGCGCTACAACTTCCTTTAAAGTTCTTTGAGTCCCGTCGTGTCGGGGATATCATTACTCGCGTTCAAGAAAATCAGAAAATTCAACGGTTTCTCGTCGGTCAAATTTTGTTGTCTGCGTTGAATGTTATAACGGGGTTTGTGTATTTGGGATTGATGCTTTATTACAATTGGAAGCTGACAATCTTAATTTTAGGAATTGTGCCTTTAATTGTTATCCTAACTTTAGCAGCAACGCCAATGTTACGGCATATTTCCCGTCAAGTCTTTAATGCTGCGGCTGATCAAAATTCAACTTTAGTAGAAATGATGACGGGAATTAATACGGTAAAAGCCGTCGCGGCGGAACCGGAATTACGATGGCGTTGGGAAGAAAAATTAACCCAACAAATTAATGTTCAGTTTAAAGCCCAAAAATTAGGAATTAATTTGGGATTTATGAGTGGGTTAATTAATTCTATTGGCAGTACATTTTTACTGTGGTTTGGTGTCAATTTAGTGATTCAAGATCAATTAACAATTGGTCAGTTTGTCGCCTTTAATATGATGCAGGGTTATGTAATTAGTCCGATTCTGGCTTTAGTGGGATTATGGGATGAATTGCAAGAAGTTTTAATTTCTGTAGAACGGTTAAATGATGTATTTGAACAGGAACCGGAAGAAAGCCCTCAAAAACCGTTAATTATATTACCCAAAATTCAAGGAGAAATTCATTTCGATAACGTTACTTTTCGTTATCAAGAAGATGCAGAAACGAATACTTTGCAAAATATTTCCTTTCATTTTTTACCCGGTCAAACCATTGCCATTGTTGGGCGCAGTGGTTCAGGAAAAAGCACTCTAGTTAAATTACTGCAAGGGTTATATCATCCCACAACCGGACAGATTTATGTGGATGGACATGAAATTCGTCATGTTTCTCCCCCGTCTTTACGCACACAAATGGGCGTTGTTCCCCAAGACTGTTATTTATTTTCAGGAACGCTTTTAGAGAATATTACTCTCTATCGAGATGAATATAATTTAGATCAGGTGATTGAGGCGGCTAAATTAGCAGAAGTGCATGGGTTTATTCAGAGTTTACCATTAGGATATTATACCAAAGTTGGAGAACGGGGATCAAGTTTATCGGGAGGACAACGGCAACGAGTTGCGATCGCGAGAGCCTTATTAGGTCATCCTAGAATTTTAATTTTAGATGAGGCTACCAGTTCTTTAGATACTGAAAGTGAACACCGTTTTCAACGGAATTTAGAACAGATGCAACGAGATCGCACCACGATTATTATTGCCCATCGTCTTTCAACGGTCAGAAGTGCTGATTGTATTCTGGTTTTAGACCGAGGGATTTTAGTCGAAAAAGGAACCCATGAACACCTGATGGCGACTCAAGGACTCTACTACCATTTAGCCCAGCAACAACTCGATTTGTGAAAATCAACAAACCCGAAATAGAAACATCAAATTGAGACGTGAAGTTTCCCCTGTCTCCTCTGTTTACAAAACTTCGTAAATAAAGTTGCCAAATTGGCAGTCTCAAATTAGAAGTTACCCTAGTATAAATACAGAGGATTCTGATCAAAACCGAAACACTAGCCTAAACGTAAGATTACTGAAACCCTGGGTGGCAGGCTACAGCGCGTTTGTATGCGGTTGTGAGTCTCAGTCACCCTGTAATCTGTGCCGTTCTTTTTTTGTCAACAGTCAATTTTAAATCCCTGTTTTCCAATTCAACCTAATTTCATAAAAAACCATTGAACTATCAATTTTTATCGGCTAGTTTTTACATCACCTTATGAAACCGTATCAACTGTTTTCCTGTTTTAAGGCAAATCTTGATCATGACCCAGACCCCCAATTGTCGATAACTAAAGAGGAGGAATACTTACAGGATCTACAATTCAGTCGGGAAGAGCAAGAACAAATTGATCAGATTTATGGCGGGATAGCGGGTTCTGTTCCCTTTCCCGGAGTGACACCTCCCTTAACAGATTTTGTCGCCAAAAAATCTTCCCATTTACCCAGTTTTTCGGCTCCAAAAGAAGACTGGTCAAGTGCTTTACAATCTTTACTTGATCAACCGCCAGCGTCTTTTCCTCTGCAATTAATGTTAGGAGGATTGATTTTTTGTGTGGCGTTTGTCACCTGGGGATATTTTGGAACCGTTGATGAAGTAGGTCAAGCCAGAGGTCAATTAGCACCCCAAGGGAAAGTTTTCAAAATTCATCCCGTTGAGTTAGGAAAAGTTTCTCAAATTCTGATAAAAGAAGGACAAATTGTTAAAAAAGGTGAGGTTTTAGCCGAACTGGATCGACAGATTGCCACAACAGAATTAACGAGATTACAACAACAACTCACCGCCTTGAAAGCTGAACAAACTCAAAAACAAGGCTTAATTGAACGGATTGATTTAGAAGCACAAACTCAATCGGCAATTGCCAGAGCTCAAATTCAAGCTCAACAGGCAAGTATTGAACGAGTGAAAAGCCAAATTGCTTCAAATCAACGGTTACTAGATCAACTCGATTTTGAAGCCAAAGCTGCTCAAGAACGAGTTAAATCTTTACAACCCTTAACAGCAGAAACTCAAACCTTAATTGAAAAATTGCAGGAGGGAGAATTAGCGGCGCAAGAACGACTAGAACGGTTAAAACCTTTGTTAGAAAGTGGGGCTATTTCTAAAGACTTAGTGTTTCAAGCGGAACAAAATCTACGGGATCAACAACGAGCCATTGTTCAAGCGCAATTATCAGAAAAAAATAGTACCCAAGAACAGATTTTTCAAGCGGAACAAAGTTTCCGGGATCGACAACGATTAATCACCCAATCTCAAGGAGAATTACAACAATCGCAAGTTGAAATTGAACAATTAAATGCGGAATTAGCCCAAAGACAAGCGGAGGCGAAAACAATTCAAGTCGCAACCCAGCAAAAAATTCAACAAACTGAGTTAGAAGTGACGCAGTTGCAAGCCCAAATTAAAGATACTCAAAATTTGATCACAGTGGCTGAAGCAAAACTTCAAGAACGATACCTCTATTCCCCTGTTGATGGTATTGTTTCTACGTTGAATGTGTTTAATCAGGGAGAAGTGATTCAACCCGGACAAACCGTTGCTGAAATTACACCCAAAAATGCGGCCTTGATTTTAACCGCGAGTCTCCCCAACGACAAAGCTGGATTTGTGAAAACTGGAATGTCGGTTAAAGTCAAATTTGATGCTTATCCCTATCAAAATTATGGGGTGTTTGAAGGGAGGGTTAACTCCATTTCACCCGATACGAAAATTGATCAAGGAGTTGGCCCTGTTTATAAATTAGAAATTGTGTTAAAAAAGAACTATGTTTTGCAACAGGAGCAGAAAATTCAGTTAAAACCCGGACAAACGGCTAGTGCGGATATTATTATTCGTCGTCGTCGGATTCTGGATATTCTGCTTAACCCAATTCTGCAATTGCAGAAAAATGGTATAGATTTGTAGAACACCACTTACAGATTAGGAGTAAAGGAAATGTCGGCTCAATATTCCTACAATAACTCGAAAGTCGCTAAAACGATGAGTGAAGAACAATTTGAACAAATCCTAGATGCAATTCTATCAGGAAAATATTCTTGGGCTTGTGTTTTAATTCTTCGTTTTGCTGGGTATAATCCACTGCACTATATTCCGTATCGGACTTACAACCGACTGACTAAGGATAATAATTCTAATCGTCAGTCTCCCAGTAACCCTGTTCCGGTTCAGTCCAGCATTAAAACTAAGACCTCTGCTAATGTTACCCAAATTCGGGACTTAACTTATTTAGAGCCAGTTCCTGAAGTGGGTCATGGGGTTTCGGGGGGATGTCGGAATTTAGAGATTCACGAAGGTTTGTCTACCCATTGGACATTTAACTAAACCCCAAATCCAATTTCAATTTTCTGTTTGTCTGAATTTAAAATAATTTTTTTGAGTCTCTTTTTCAAAATTGTTTAAAAAACCACTTTTCTACATCTTTCCATCTTTTACAATCACCTGCGTTCAAGCAGGTTTTTTTTGAACCTTCTCTAAAAAAATGCCATTATGGCAACAAGCATCCTGAAACTTAATTACAATACTATTTGATGACCTTGAATAAAATGACCCACTCTGAAAGTTATTTTTAATTTTCAGAGCTTACTTATGGTCATAATTTATTGCAATAAATTTATTTTTATTTATTCCGCTCAATTCCAAAAATAATCTACAAATATGCCAGAATGGCAACACATCAAAGGGAAAGCAAATTATATTATAAACATCAACAAAAAACAAAGTTGAAACCTCAAAAACTTATCCTTTTAGGAGAAAAACAATGTTAATTCAAGATTTAAACCATTTAGAAGTCGTTACCGAAGAAACCAATGTTGAAGGCGGTATTGTTTTTGCTGATGCTTATGCTAATGCTAATGCACAGGGTAGTTCTTTTGCTGCCACTTTCACCAGCACTTATGCCTCTGCATATACAGGATATGACTGGTGGTCTGGAAGCTATTATACCTCCGCCAACTCTAGTTCTAGCAGTAATTCGGCTGCTGCTTAATCCAATTCCGAGTTTAGCTTGGATATAAAGCTAGTTGCAATACCATCGCTGAAAGCTAGTTCAATTTAATCATTGAAAGCTTTCAGTGCTTTTTTATATTTGTGGAGAAATTTATGACTAAGATGACCATTGCCGATTTAAGTTTTTGTGAAAATACGGGTACTAATGCACAGGAAATAAAAGGTGGCGATTATTTTTCTGTTCCTTCTACATCTGTCAGTACCGATCATAGTTCTAGTCACAATGCCTTCTACATTATTCAAAGATCTGATGACAGCTACTGGATATATGCTAGTTATAGTAGCTCTGTTTCTGGTGCGGTAGCTGGTGCGATTTCAGATGGAATTACATCTACCTATGCCTATGCTTCCACCTATGCCAGTTAACCTTTGATGGAGTGGTTTTGTTTCTCAAGATTCACTTTTTGATTAAGTAAAAATATTCAACACAGAAAAATCCCTATTCTTGATAAAATAGGGACTTTATTATTTTAAAAGTGTTAATCACAAATTAATTAGGATAACTAGAGGTTGAGGAAGAACTAGAACTCGATTTAGCCTGACTGTAACCCTTAACAGATGAACAATTGACAAAAACACTTTGACTAATTTTATTTTCTTGATCATCTGATGTTGAAACTACGCTTTTCGCCTCTGCAATAACTTGACCATCGGGTGAGACTATCCGTTTGAATACAACTTTATAGTTAGACATGATTTTAACCTCAATGATTAAAATATAATATAAACTAATTCATTAAACAAATATTGCCAAAATGGCAACATTGATCAAAATAATTTAGTTACACTATAATTTTATAACTTGGCTACAAAGAAAGTTAGGAAAATTATCTACTTTGAAAATAATCTAGTTTTTGTCGAAATCAATTAATAGGAGAAGCAGGTGCGGATGTATTTGTTGTCAACACAAATCCCGACTTCACCCTAATTTCTAACAGTCTGCTCATGTTAAGCTAAAAGAGTTGGGATTTCCACAAATGATCATGGTGCAACTTTCCAAGGATTTACTTGATGATGAAGAAATTATTAGCTTCCTGAAACGCAATCTGGAATTCAAGGAAGTTTATCAGAAAATATTGTCTCAAAAAGTTATTAATCAAGTCGCTGAGGAAAGAGGTATTATTGTAACGGCTGAAGAAATTCAAAACCAAGCGAACCAACAACGTTATGCTAAACGCTTAGAAAAAGCGGCGGATACCTTAGCTTGGTTAGCTGACCAAATGATCACCTCCGATGACTGGGAAGCGGGAATTCGAGAACATCTTTTAGCGCAAAAATTAGCGGAATCTTTATTTACTAAAGACGTTGAAAAATACTTTATTCAAAATCGCTTAAATTTTGAGCAAGTTTCCTTCTATGAAATTATTGTTCCCTATGAACGCTTGGCTAGAGAGTTATTTTATCAGATAGAAGAAGAAGAAATTAGTTTCTATCATGCCGCCCATTTATATGATATTGAGCCCAGACGTCGTGAACGCTGCGGATATGAAGGTAAACTCTATCGTTGGGAATTAAAAGCGGATTTTGCCGCCATTGTATTTGCTGCAACCCCTGGAGAAATATTAAGTCCCTTCAAAACTGACCAAGGTTATCATTTAATCTTAGTTGAAGAGTTTATTCAAGCTGAACTGACCCTTGAACGAACTCAAGAGATTATTCAAAAATTGTTTAAAGATTGGTTAGCGAGTGAGTTAAATTATCGGCTTTATAATGCTTAAAATACAAACAGAGACAGAGGCGCAGCTTGTTGATCAACTGCGCCTCTGAATTGAAAACGGAGAGGGAGGGATTCGAACCCTCGTTAGAGTCACCCCTAAACGACATTTCCAGTGTCGCGCCTTCAACCGCTCGGCCACCTCTCCAGGGGGAAATATTTCGTTTTTTACCCACAAAAATATATATTATCATAAGTTCTGGAAAGTCAACACTCTCTCAAAAAATTTTTTTATGTCCCGTTCCCACCGAATAGAAATTCATTATCGCCAGACGGGTGAACGCTATTACGTCAACGTTCCCGAAGATCGCTATATTCTGCAAAGTGCTGAAAATCAGGGGGTAGATTTGCCCTTTTCCTGTCGCAATGGTGCCTGTACGACCTGTGCGGTGCGGGTGGTTTCTGGCCAGTTGCACCAGTCGGAAGCGTTGGGACTCACCCCAGAGTTACAGAAACAGGGGTATGCGTTATTGTGCGTCAGTTATCCCCGTTCAGATTTAGTTGTGGAAACCCAAGACGAGGATGAAGTATATGAACTTCAATTCGGCCGCTACTTTGGTAAAGGCAAAGTTAAAACCGGATTACCCTTGGACGAAGATTAGTTTACTCAAATTAAGAAACTCTGAATATCAATTCAACTTCCTCAGCTTTTTTAATTGGGAAAGTCAAGGTCGGTTAATTGATTTCAGGTTTCCAGTAAAAGGGTATGGTGGAATATTCTTGGGAATTTTGCTGTTTTTAACCAGTTGTTCTCAACCTGACCTTCCTAAAGGAATCTTTACTAAAGTTGAACGAGTGATTAGTGGTCAAACCCTGGAAATTCTCGATAAAACGGGTAAAATTCCGGTATTGCAACAAGTTCGGTTAGCAGGAATTACTGCACCTGACTTGAAACAAGACCCTTGGGGGATTAATGCTAAACAATATTTAAAACAACTGTGTGAGGGTAAAAAAATTCTCTTAGAAGCGGATTTAAAAAATAAAGATCGCTATGGTCGTATTTCCGGCTATATTTGGTTAAATCAAACGTTGGTTAATGAAGAATTAGTTAAAAGCGGATCTGTCTTAGCAGAAATTTCATCCGTTTATCGATCTGTTACATCCAATTTTCAAACTCAGTATCGTCAACGGTTGAACTATGCTCAAGAATATGCTCGACTCATGGGAAATGGCATCTGGAACCCGGAAAAACCCATGCGTTTAACTCCAACTGAATTTCGACAACAACAGCCGCAGAGTCATTCTAATAGTCCTTTTTAACAGGCAAGATGCCTGTTCCACATACCTGGAATCTAATAATATGAGTAAAAACGAATTACAGTTTTTTTTAGATATTGCGACTTTAGCGGCTCAGGCGGGGGGTGCAGTTTTAAAAACTTATTTAGGGAATTTAGAAGATATTCAAGAAAAAGGACGGTCTGGGGATTTAGTCACGGAAGCGGATAAAGCTTCAGAAGCTGCAATTTTATCGGTGTTAGAACGTCATGTCCCTGAACATGGCATTTTAACAGAAGAATCTGGAGAATTAGGCGATCTAACAAGTCCCTACCTGTGGGCTATTGACCCGTTAGATGGAACTACAAATTTTGCTCATCAATATCCGTTCTTTTCGGCTTCCATTGGGTTATTAATTAATGGTGTTCCTCAAGTGGGAGCTATATATGATCCGTTTCATGATGAATTATTTCAAGCCGCCAAAGGATTAGGCGCAACTTGCAATAATCGTTTAATTAATGTTTCTAAAATTGATACTTTAGCTAACAGTTTATTAGTTACTGGCTTTGCTTATGATCGCCGAGAAACGGCGGATAATAATTATGCGGAATTTGCCCATTTAACCCATTTAACTCAAGGGGTTCGTCGTAGTGGTGCGGCTTCAATTGATTTAGCTCATACCGCCTGTGGACGTTTAGATGGCTATTGGGAACGGGGTTTATCTCCTTGGGATATGGCGGCGGGAATTGTATTAGTAGAAGAAGCCGGAGGGAAAGTAACGGCTTATGATACCAGTCCCTTTGAAATACGTTCGGGTCGAATTTTAGCAACTAATGGTTATTTACATGAACGTTTAAGTCAAGCGTTAATAGAAACCCCACCGTTATCGAGTTGGAAAGATAAATAAGTTACAGATGATCCCCTGTAGAGACGCGCCATGGCGCGTCTCTACAGTAGACTGTTCCCTATTGCTACGCACTATAGCTTCAAAATGGGGAAGTTTGGTAATGTATTAATAATAGCGATCGCATCAGCTAAACGCTTTTGGGGAGAACCTCCAACACTGATCCAAAATTTACCCAATTTTGTTAATTGTTCCCTAAACCATTGGTGCATTTCCAGCCGCAAATGTTCACTTTCTCTCGTGCCATCTTGAACAAACTCAAAATCCGGTTCTGTGAGTAAATATAACGCATAATTTCGGTGCTGTGCTATTGTTTCTAATTCCAGGTTATAAAACCCTAAATATCGTCGATGCCAAATATGGGTTGCTAAAGGATCAGTATCACAAATCATCCGTTGATTAGCTTGTAAAGCCAGGGCATCTTCCATCAGAATTTGAGTTTGAGCAATGTGTAAAAATTCATGACTTTGCCATTGTTCAGACTGGGGAATATATTGCCGTCCTTCCCAATAGTTGCGACCATATTCAGGAACCCAAACCGTTTGATAATATTCAGCTAAAGCTTGAGCCAGGGTTGTAGTTCCACTTGATTCTACTCCTAATACACAAATGCGTTGAGCAAAATAAGCTTTTGCAGGGGGAGTTAACATTAACCAATAGCGGGCTAAATCTTTCCGCAATTGAGTTCCTGAAATCGGAAATTGTTGACGATGTAAATCAATTGTGATCGGAATAGCCCCCATTGCTTTCGCCCAACGTTCCCCATAAAGTTCTGAAGTAAAAGCAAAATCTGGCTGACGACCTTCTAACAATTCTAACGCTTTTAACGCCCAAGGTTCAGGAGCTTCGGGTAAATCATCTAATACTTCTATGACCTCAACATCGGGGTGCATTTGCCTGATCCAATTGGCTCTAATTGCACCTGAAACTGTTTCATTAAGTTTATAACCCACTAAAACAACCAAATGATTAACTTGGGTTTTAGCAGTCTGAATTAAATAATCATGTCCGAGATGAAATGGATAAAACTTGCCAACGGTGATTCCTAGGGTCATGATAATTTGTAATTGAACAATAAGGGTTAAATTTTGGATTTAGATTGCTGTTTATAAAGCGCTTTAAAATGATATAATCCTGAAATTGCCATCCCTAAAAATACCGCATATAATCCACTGGTTAAGTATAACCCCCGTGAAGCATATAAGGGAACATAAATCACATCAACCGCAATCCATAAATACCAACTTTCCACATAGCGTTCCATTAAATACAGTTGAGCGATCGCACTGACAACAGTTGTTAACGCATCCCAAAATGGTGCCGCTCCTTGAATGGCAATTAATACAGTTCGTAATCCCAAAACACTGGGAATAAATGCGATCGCACTGATAATCAATCTGAATTGAGGAACATGACTAATCTGTTTTTCCGTTTGATTTTCTCCTCCTTGTAACCAAATTAAAATTCCTTGAATGCTGGTGATCAAATAAAAGATTTGAATTCCCACATCTGCATAGAGTTTAACTTGATAAAATACTATCGCATAAGTCACAACTCCGACTAACCCAATCCACCACCCTAAAGGATTATTTCGTGCTAATAATCCCACACTCCAGGCACAAGTTACACCCGCAACAGCTTCTAATAAACTCAGTTGTACGCTCCAAATTTGTTGAAAAGGTAAGATTAAAATCAATCCTGTTCCGATAACAGCAAAAACAAGCATTATTCTATTTTTATTCATGGTTTTTTAGGGATGGGGATTAGTTCAAAAACTCAGTCAAGTTCTTGAATCTAATCTGTAAACCATGATAATTTTATCAGAATTCCTATTAATTCTTCATCCATAAAAAAAATCGTCCTGATTATTCATCAAACGGACGATTATAAACCTTCGTAGAGATAATCTAGCCTGACTCAAGGTAACAAATGAGGGTAAATTTAATCCTCTATTTGAAGAAAGATTTACCCTTCACAGAAACCGGTGATCAAGCTTTACTAAGCCCAACGATTTTCCTCATCGGCGGGATCACCATAGGGATCTTCACTGGCTGGGCGAACATTGCCAAACTGTCCATATTGCCCATAATCGGCGGGATCACCATAGGGATCTTCACTGGCTGGGCGAACATTGCCAAACTGTCCAAATTGTCCCTGATCAGCCGGATCACCATAAGGATCTTCACTAGCGGGATAAACTCGCTGATTTTCATCATCATTGTATTGCTGCTCATCGGGATTTAAGAAAGAATCAGCCATTTTTCGTAAAAAACCATCAACCATGATTTTGTTCCTTTTTCTATGAATTGAATTAGTGAAAAAATTGTTAATGAAGCGATCGCTTTTTTAACGAGCCGGGACAGAATTTTGTACAACATCATTGATATCTAAACCTGAAGTTCTGCCGTTATATCCCTTAAAATCTTCATAGGCACGGGCTTCTTCTTCAGGAACCTGAATTCCTTCTGGCGGAGGAGTAACCCAATGGGCGCGACCTTCTGCATCTCGATAATAAACACGACCATTTTTAGATAAATAATGTTTACCTTGTGGCCCGTTTTCTGGTCGATTTTTATGCTGATTATAGATGTAGTAAAGAGCCGCCGCCCCGACTAAAATAGCCACTTTTTGACCATTAGATAATCCCGGTCTTGCTTGAGATTGTCGTGAAGGTGGAGGCGCAACAGTTCCCCCCCTGGTATCGTCCACCGGAGGCGGAGGACTATTATAACTTTGAGAACCGCCACAAGCATTTAAAAAGGGAACCATCAACAACCCAGACATTAATAACGCCATAGGTTGTGAAAATTTGTGACGTTTTGGGGGGGATAGTGTTTGCATTGCGCCTCCTATTTTTCAAGGGAAACAGGATAAAGGATAAAAACAGTTTTTTTGATTGGTGCTGTTATTAAATGTTTTAAAATTCAGGCTAAAAAAATTAAAACAAAAACAGCGTTCTGTCATCAAACAGCACGTAAACTATGGGCTGTTTATATGCTTTAATTTTGAACGAAATGATTTAATTAAACATCTGACTATAGAAATAAAAGCAAAAACAATATTGAACCAGAAGGACTATATAGAACGGTGTGTACTCCTGTCAGCTAGATCACAAAAACCCGGTTTCATAAAAGTTACCGGGTCTTTAATGTTCACTGTCTGAGAAGAGATTGAAAACGAATCAATGCTTATCCATTGACCACTTCACCCCCGTTGGGATGCAGCACTTGTCCGGTCATATAAGAGGCATCTTTTGAAGCTAAAAACACATAACAGGGGGCAACTTCCGCAGGTTGACCGACCCGTTGCATGGGGACTTGTTGACCGAAGGTGGCGACTTTATCTTCAGGGAAAGTTGCCGGAATTAACGGAGTCCAAATCGGGCCAGGAGCAACGGCATTGACCCGAATATTTTTCTCAACTAAATTTTGAGAAAGGGCGCGAGTAAAGGCAACAATAGCTCCTTTTGTTGAGGAATAATCGACTAAAGTGGGATTACCTTGATAAGCTGTAACCGAGGTGGTATTGATAATAACGCTACCTGGATGCAGGTGATTAATGGCCGCTTTGGAAAGATAAAACATTGAAAAAATATTGGTGCGGAAAGTCCGTTCTAACTGTTCTGCACTAATATCTTGGAAGTTTTCTTGAGGATGTTGTTCGGCTGCATTATTGACTAAAATATCGAGATGTCCGAACTCTTCGGCGGTTTGTTTAACGGCTTCCCGACAGAAATCTTCATCCCCAATATCACCCGGAATTAATAAACAACGCCGACCTTCTTGTTCGACGAGTTTTTTTGTTTCTTCTGCGTCTTCTGTTTCGTTTAAATAAATAATAGCAACATCAGCGCCTTCTTTAGCGTAGAGAACGGCAACAGACCGCCCAATTCCACTATCACCACCCGTAATTAAAGCGGCTTTATCTTTGAGTTTATTACTGCCTTGATAGTCAGGATCAACAATTAAGGGAGCCGGATTCATTTCCGTTTGCAATCCCGGTTGTTGATTTTGATGCTGGGGGGGTCTTTCTTGTTGTTGAGTTGGCATAATTAGATTCTTCAAAGATGAGGTTTACACCAGAAATTAGAATTCTTTTCTCTGTTAAAAACAGTAGGGATTTTAAGAGGCTTTCTTCCTCTGTCAGAAGTTATAAATTAATGTAAATTATAAAAATATAACGGTTTTAACTAGAGTTGGATAGCTACACCCATCACTCTGCTCATGATCAGGTTAAAACTTAACTGAATAATCCAACAGATCTAATTGTGAGATTAATTTTAAAAATATAGCAAGTCTAAATCAATCCTATAAAATAGTAAACTTGATTATTAATGCCCAAAAATACTGTAATTTCTAGGTAGGGGCGAGGCGCGCCTCGCCCCTACAATAATTTTGTAATCAAAACAGTTGTACAATTGATTTATACTTACTATAGATCTAATTAGATCAGGGGTTGAGTTATGAAAAAGATCATGGTAAAATTCATTCTATTAAAATGAATGATGATTTAAAATAAGGCTTTCAGGGTATTCATAAAATCTCTTGGGATTTTCCCTAACGGCGTTATAATTCTTAACTCATTAAACTTTGAAAATTGACTCTATAGTATCTCATGAACCTAGCCTATATTTTGAAAGACTCGAATTACAAGCTATCACAGTTTAACTCTAGGGAAATTGAACAACTAGAACAGTCAATTATCCTCAAGTCCAGTAAAAGCGGTGAAATTCCCTACACGGTTTGTTTGGTTCGCAAAAAAGATGTAAAACTGACACCAGAAGAAGCAATTCGGCAATTATATTTACGAGTGTTAACGGGACGATTTCACTATCCCATTGATCGTATTCAAGTAGAATATGGTGTGAATTTTGGGCGAGAAGTCAAACGGGCTGATATTGTGGTGATGGACAAAGACCGTTTGAATACGGTTTATATCATTATTGAACTCAAAAAGCCAAAACTCAAGGACGGTAAAGATCAGCTTCGCTCTTATTGTAACGCTACGGGCGCGCCTATTGCAGTCTGGACAAATGGCGATCAAATTTCTTATTACCAACGCAAAGATCCCAACTATTTTGAAGATATTCCGGGTTTACCTAATGCTAACCAAACCTTAGCCGATATTCTACAAATTAAGTTTACCCTAGAAGATTTAATCGCTAATGATAAGTTAGTCAAAGAAAAGAAATCTCTCAAAGCCTTAATTGAAGAAATGGAAGATGAGGTCTTAGCTAATGCGGGAGTAGATGTATTTGAGGAACTGTTTAAACTGATTTTTACTAAACTTTATGATGAGTGGTATTCAGGACAAGGAAACCGCCGCAAAACTCGCTCTTTAGAGTTTCGCAATACGGGACAAACGGAAGCAGCCCTCAAAACTAAGATACAAAGTTTATTTGATAGTGCCAAGAAGAAATGGGAAGGGGTTTTTAGCGACGATGCCAAAATTAGTCTCACGCCTTCTCACCTTTCCGTTTGTGTTTCATCTTTAGAAAATGTCAAACTCTTTAACTCTAATTTAGATGTTATTGATGAAGCATTTGAATATTTGATTAACCAAAGTAGCAAAGGAGAAAAAGGGCAGTTTTTCACGCCTCGTTATGTAATTGATATGTGTGTCAAAATGTTGAATCCTCAAGAGGATGAATACATGATTGATACGGCGGCTGGTTCTTCGGGGTTTCCTGTCCATACAATTTTTCATGTCTGGCGGCAGATTTTGGAGGATGAGGGATTATCAGCCAGCCATTTATTCTCATTAGAAGATAAGCCTCCCCGTTGTCGAGAATATGTAGAACAAAAGGTGTTTGCTATTGATTTTGATGAAAAGGCGGTGCGGGTTGCGCGGACATTAAACCTGATTGCTGGAGATGGACAAACCAATGTATTGCATTTGAATACTTTGGATTATGAAATGTGGGATGAAGTCACCCAGCAGGAAGATTGGCAAAACGTTTATTTTGAGGGTTTTAAGCGCTTAAAAAAATTGAGATTGAAAGGTAGTCAAGATTATCGAGAATTTCAGTTTGATGTGTTGATGGCTAATCCGCCTTTTGCTGGAGATATTAAAGAACCACGCATGATAGCCCGTTATGATTTGGCTAAAAAAAGCGATGGTAAATGGCAAACGAAAGTCGGGCGAGATATTTTATTTATTGAACGCAATCTCGATTTTTTGAAGCCGGGAGGACGAATGGCGATTGTTTTACCCCAAGGACGGTTTAACAATTCTTCTGATAAATATATTCGAGATTTTATTGCAGAACGTTGTCGAATTCTGGCAGTAGTTGGGCTACATGGAAATACGTTTAAGCCGCATACAGGGACTAAAACATCGGTGTTATTTGTGCAGAAGTGGAATGATGATCCCAAAGCTGGGGTACTCTGTCCACGTCAGGATGATTATAATATCTTTTTTGCCACGATGCAAAGGTCGGGTAAGGATAATTCGGGGGAAAAAATTTATGTTAAAAACTCTGATGAATCAGGTGAGTTTTTGTTAGATGATAACCTCCATTTGATTGTCGATCATGATTTATTTAATCATGAAGGAAAGACGCAAGATGGAATTGCTGAGGCGTTTATTGAGTTTGCAAAAAAGGAGAATCTCAGTTTTTTTAAGTTAAGCCCATCTGTTACGCCGTTTGATGCTGTGAAGTATCAAAGGTTGATGGATGGGCTGGAAGCGATTAATTTAACTCTCTCTGAAGTTCTCAAAGAAAATGATGTTTTTAGGATTGACAATGATTTCTTTCAAAAAGAGTTTTTGTTAATTAGTAAGAAATTTAAGAACAATCACACTTTAGAAGAGTACACAAAATCAATTGTATGCGGCCCATTTGGATCGACCATTCAGGACGATACATATCAAGAGACTGGCGTAATAGTAGTTAGACCTTTCAACTTGGTGGATTTCAAAGTTGAAAATACTAATCTAGTTTATATTTCTGAGAACGACATCGTAAAAAAGGGTTTAAAGCTCTTTAAAAAGGGAACTTTATTTTTCTCTAGAGTTGGCGACGTCAGATGTAGTGTTCTTACACAGAACGAAGTCACCATAAGCCCAAACATTATTGCTGCCGAACTAAACAACGAGCAATACAGTCCTTACTTCCTAAGTATATTTTTTAATTCAAGGTTTGGGATGTTACAGATTTTGAGAGCCGTCAAAACAGTTGCCCAACCAACAATATCTACCGATACTGTAAGGCGTTTAAAATTACCGAACATTAGTAAACAGTTTCAAAATCAGTGTGAGAAGTTACTGCTGTATGCCTTTGAAATAGAAATAAAAAGTCAAGAATTCTATCAACAAGCCGAAGACTTACTATTATCAGAACTCAACTTTAAAAACTGGCAACCTACTGAAGAAAATATTGCTGTCAAGAGTTTTAAAGAGTCTTTTTTGTCGTGCGATCGCCTAGACGCTGAGTATTACCACGCAAAATATGATCAAGCAGAAAAGGTCATTAAAGATTGTGGCTTTCCGACTCAAAAATTAGGTTCATTGATTGAACCCATTCAAAACGGTTTTGACTATCGAGAGTATACGGAGGAAGGTACACCTTACATTCGTGTTGGTGATATAAAAAACGGACTCATTAACCTCGAAAGTGCTGTAAAAATTCCAATTACAATGGCTGATGTTAATAAACCTGTCGGTTTACAATTAGGAGATATTCTTTTCACTCGTAAAGGTAGTTTTGGTAATTCCGCAGTTGTTACAGAACAAGAAATCAACGGGATTATTAGTAGTGAAATTATGCTTATACGTTTAGCCCCAATTTATAAAGAAGCAATTCTACCAGAATATGTCAGCTTATTTTTAAATTCAAAATTTGGCTATTTACAGGTTGAGCGTAGAGTTCATGGTGTGGCTTACTATAGTATTTCTCAACCAGATTTAGCCAATGTACTAATTCCAATCTTGCCGAAAATTCAACAGCAAAAGATTGTTGAGAAGATCAAATCATCATTTTTACTAAAACAAAAATCCAAACAACTCCTCGAAATTGCTAAAATAGGAGTAGAACAAGCAATAGAAACCGATGAGGAGACAGCGACTATTTGGATTAATCAGCAACTTAAATTATTAGGAGTCAATCTAAAAACTACCAGTTAAACCATTTTGGAGTAGCAATGAAAGCACTTAAAGTTATGGCAATGATTAATGAGCAAGGACAACTAACCTTAGATCATCCTCTCCTAACAGATAAAAATAGTCGTGTAGAAGTTATTATTTTAATTCCAGAACAGACAGATCTGGATGATAAATCTCAAGCAGAAGTCTTAAGAGAATTTGAACAACAGACGACACAAAGTAAAGAAGATGCCTAAAAAACTCCTCGAAATTGCTAAAATATGAGTAAAACGAGCAATGGAAACCGATGAAGAGACAGCGACTATTTGGATTAACCAGCAAATTAAACGATTAGGAGTTAACCTACCATGATTGCTCAAACTGAGACAAAAACCTATACCCCTGAAGAATATTTAGAACTTGAAATTGCCTCTGAAACCCGCAATGAATATCGCAATGGAGAAATTATTCCGATGACTGGTGGAACACCCGACCATAACGAAATTGCAGGAAACCTTCACACTTTGCTTAAACTAACCTTAAGAGGTCAATCTTATCGTATTTTTATCACGGATCAACGCCTTTGGATTCCAGCAGTTAGCCTCTATACCTATCCTGATGTAATGGTACTTCAAAAGCCCTTAGAACTGCAAACTGGACGCAAAGATACGGTATTAAATCCTTGCTTTATTGCGGAAGTTCTATCTAAATCCACCCAAAACTATGATCGTAGTGAAAAATTTGCTTCCTATCGCACCATTCCCACTTTCCAAGAATATCTGCTCATCGATCAATATCGAATTCATATCGAACATTATGTTAAAACTGCTGTCAATCAATGGATGTTTTCGGAATACGACGATCCCAATATTACCCTATCTTTTAGTAACTTTGAAACGCAAATTTTAATTGCTGATCTCTATGAAAATATCGACTTCGATAACCAATAATTTAACAATTTAAAAATCAGGAATTAATCTAATAAAATTAAGTATAAAATCATGAAAAATAGAGAATTTTATGTTGTTATTGAACGGGATGAAGAGGGAATTTATATGGGTGAAGTTCCACAACTGAAGGCTTGCTACAGCCAAGGAGAAACTATTGATGAACTCATCCAAAATATCCGTGAAGTGATTGAAATGTGTCTTGAAGAATTAGAAGAAGATTCAACCACCGAGTTTATTGGTGTGCAGAAGGTAGTGATCTAATGGCAAAACTTCCAAACCTAACTGGAGAAGAACTGATCGCTGCGCTGCAAAAAGTAGGCTTTTGTGTCGTCAGTCAAAATTATGATTTTAACTCAAATATTTAAGACGTTCAACAGCCTCTAAAGCTTTTAAATAGTAAGCAATATTTCCTGTGTCTTTAAATAAACTAGCTGCTTTCTCCAAAAATGAGTTAAATTCCAAAAAATACCGAGATTCCCTTGTAGGGGTGAGGCGCGCCTCACCCCTACAGTTTGTTGATCTCAGGTAATTTATAAAACAGATTCAGATTTAAGCTAACTACCCCTTTTATTAAAACTTAAACCGCAACTTTTTGACCCAGTTTTTCAGAAGCAGTAATCACTTCTTGTCTTGACCAACGATCTGCCTCTATAATATCTTCTAAAGTCGGATTTTGACGATTATCAACTTGATGGCGATCGCAAGTTAATTCAATCACACGAGGAATATCTAAAAACTCAATTTTTTCCTCTAAAAATAAAGCAACCGCCTGTTCATTTGCTGCATTTAAAACCGCAGGCATCGAACCCCCAGCCCTGCCAGCAGCATAAGCTAGAGACATACAAGGATATTTTTGATCATCCGGTGCTTTAAACGTTAAACTACCCGCTTTAACGAGATCCAAACGTTCCCAATTCGTGTAAATTCGTTCCGGCCAAGACATGGCATATAATATCGGTAAACGCATATCCGGCCAACCCAATTGAGCTAAAACAGACGTATCTTGTAATTCAATTAAAGAATGAATAATACTTTGAGGATGAATCACAATTTCAATATCATCATAATCCAATCCAAACAAGAAATGAGCTTCAATAACTTCTAAGCCTTTATTCATCATTGTTGCTGAATCAACGGTGATTTTTTTACCCATTGACCAGTTAGGATGGGTAATGGCATCCGCCACTTTTACGTCTTTTAATTTCTCAACAGGCCAATCTCGAAATGCACCCCCAGAAGCGGTTAAAATAATTTTCCTTAATCCTCCTTTGGGTACTCCTTGTAAACATTGAAAAATGGCTGAATGTTCGGAGTCGGCGGGTAATAATTTAACCCCATGTTTTTCGATTAACGGATTGACAACGGGCCCCCCAGCAATTAAAGTTTCTTTATTAGCCAAGGCGATATCTTTTCCGGCTTCAATGGCGGCAATGGTGGGTAATAATCCCGCACAACCGACGATTCCGGTAACAACCGCTTCCGAGTCTCCATACCGAGCAACTTCGATGATTCCCTCATCCCCAGCTAACAAAATCGGTTGGGGATTAATATCGGTGATGAGAGCTTTTAAGTCCGGTAACTGGTTGGAATCACAGATAGCAACAATCTGAGGGCGAAAGGCGCGAATTTGTTGGGCTAACAGGGTGATATTGCGTCCGGCGGCGAGTCCGACAATCCGAAACTGTTCGGGAGATTCTGCTACAATGTCTAAGGTTTGAGTCCCGATGGAACCTGTAGAACCCAAAAGTGTAATTGCTTTCATCTTTTCTTAAGAACTATTGTTAGAGTCGATAGGAGCGTTACCACTCCTACCTCTCGTTCAGAACCGTGCGTGAGACTTTCACCTCACACGGCTCCTTGATAATTCCATCCTTGTTATGGATACGATTCAAAACGGATTATTGTCATAGCTCTCAACTATTGTTTTAGCTAGAGAACTATCTTTAGCCGTTTTTGTGTCGTGACAATGTTTGTGTAGAAGTTGAAGGTTTTCGTAGGTGTCTTTTCCACCTAATGATGTTGGTTGAATATGGTCAACTTCTACAATGTCTGTACTTGTGAAATACAGACCACAGTGAGGACAAATCCCTTTTTGTTTCTTAATAAGTGTTGCCACTCTTTTAGGAGTTTCTGGATATTCGCCTCGTCGTTTACTCCAATAAATCCAGTTGCCATCGAACGGACTAGCTTTTCCCCTAACCTTTGTATGCCTTACGATTGGCGTACTGACATGAGTGATTAATTCTAATCCATCTTCTGTACTGAAACACCAATTTCTGTCGCCTACTGTTCTCCAGTATTTGTCTTTATTGATGCTCCCTTTTCCCCTCCTTCTTGTCCATGCTCTCAGCTTGTCACAAATTAGATGGTCAACTTTTGAGAAGGTTTCCTTACTAACTACTGTTGAGTAATAGTTTGACCAGCCTCTAATAATTGGATTCAGCTTACTAATTAAAGCTGCTTGTGGTGCGGTCTTATGGGTATCTATTACTTCAGCTATTTTGACAAGATGAGTTTTGATTTTAGTTTTTGAGGGTGTGATTAGTGTCTTAAAACCTAAAGGTGTTCCCTTCTTGTTTTTTGCACATCGGTAGTTGCCTACTTTGTGTTGTTGAATGTGGAATCCTAAAAACTCAAACCCAACGTTTCCATCAATTTCGTTGAAGGTGTGGGTTATTTTTGTTTTACTTGGTTTTAATTCTAGTCCCAAGTCACTTAACCAATCAGCGATTATCTCTTGACATTTTTTGACAACTTTTAAATCCTCATGGATGATTACAAAGTCATCAGCATATCGGATTAGACTAAGGGCATTACGGTTACTCTGTTTTTCCCCTTTTAGAGTTTCTGCATATTGCTTGACTCTTTCTTCCATTCCATGTAAGGCAATGTTTGCAAGTAGAGGTGATATTACCCCTCCTTGTGGTGTACCATCATGGGTAGGAAAAGGTTCTTTTCCTGCACAGTACCCTGCTTTAAGCCATGATTTAATTTGGCGGTTTAATGTAGGGTATGTGTGTATTTTTGAGATTAACGCTTTATGGTTAATGCGGTCAAAGCATTTTGAAATATCAGCATCTAGCACATATTTGGCTTTTTGATTGATACTGCTGAATATTGCTCCGATTGCATCGTGACAGGAACGTCCGGGTCTGAAACCATAGCTGTTTGGCTCGAATTTAGCTTCCCATTCTGGCTCTAACGCTAGTTTAACTAACGCTTGTAATGCACGGTCGTCTATTGTGGGTATCAAGAGTGGACGAGTTTCGGTTGTTCCCGGTTTGGGTATCATTACTCTACGAGTAGGTTTTACCTTGCCTGTCAACTTGAGTCGTCCTACAAGGCTCATCCGTTGTTTTGGTGTTAGAGATTGGATTCCATCCACCCCTGCGGTATTTTTGCCTTGATTATCTTGCGTTACCCGACGGACAGCGATACATTTTGCCGACCACGACCTAATCAGGGTTTTTTGAAGTTTGCGAACTGCTTTAACATCGCCTCGAGAACTCGCTTGAAATATGCGCTTTTGCAACTTGAAAGTCACCTTCTCTAGCTTGCGCCAGTTGATGTCTTTCCATTCCACCGTCTGATTTTTATTCAGCGTTTTAGATTTATTCATTGCTACTTGTTCTATTTCTTTGGAATTACCGAGTATCTGTCAGCATATCCTTGTCATTACAACAAGGCATTCGCTTCTGATACCATCCCTTCCCTACCTATCATTCGTTAGCTACTTACTGGTTATCGACCTTTACCAGAGATAGTTAGGGGTTACTTCGTTCCGATTACACATTTGTTTGAAGTCTTTAGCGTGATGCTATCCACCGGGTTTGTTGGGCGGTGCTTATAAGTCGATCATCAACTCGCTTATGCCCTATCCTTGCCTTTTTGGCTTGGTGTTTATCAGTTCTTTACCATGTTTTTCAATGGTTTTATTCCTGATTCAGCCATTACACCATTTACGGTCACGATGGTTCAGACACATCTTTGCTTACGCTACGCATGGACTTCTGGCTCGATAGTTACCAGATTTGGCTACCAGTAGTTCTACCTTTTAACCCCGCTTTAATCTGTTGGTTGCTACCCAGACAAACTAGGGGTTATGCTTTCACCTCCGCACTTGAGGGGTGGGACTTAACTCACGGAGTTTCACCCACAAATGTAATCAGTTGTCCTTAACTGTTTAGACAGTTAGGCTAACCGTCCCATAAGCCAAAAGGCTTATTTTAGGTTAAACGAATCGCACTGATATAACCATAGTACGATGGTTGATCCCCATTGCTGAATTCCCCTTGACAAATGTTTCAGAAGATTCACAACTCAGGTAGACTAAATTGCGGTGTGAATCATGAACAAAATGCAAACTTACCCTGACCATTCCGAAGTTTCAACGTCCATTAACACGAAGGGCTTATTTTCTTTTTCGATTTGGAAAATTATAGCGATTGCCACAATTATTCTATTTTTATATAGCAGTCTGCGTCATTTCTTATTTCAATCAACAGCTTATGATTTAGGAATTTATGATCAAATTATATACTTAATGAGCCAAGGAAGTCAACCTATTTCTTCCTTTTTAGGGTTTCATTTTTTAGGCGATCATGCTGCCTTAGCTATCTATCCTTTAGTCTTCTTATACAAGCTATATCCAACGGTTTATTGGTTATTTCTAGTTCAGGCAATTTGCTTGGCTTCAGCGGCTGGAATTACTTGGAAATTAGCGCGTTTATCGGGATTAGATCAACGATTAGCATTAGCGGTTGCCATTGCTTATTTGCTGTATCCTGAAATTTTTAATATTAATTTATTTGATTTTCACCCGGATGTTTTAGCTGTTCCGGCAATTTTTGGGGCAGTTTTAGCAGCCAAACAGAAAAAATTTATCTGGTTTATTCTAGCAATTCTTTGGATTTTAGCTTGTAAAGCGGTGTTTAGTTTAACGGTAATTGCCATTGGCTTTTGGTTAATCTTTTTTGAACAACGTCGTTTCTCTGGAATGATAGCCATTGCGTTAGGAATTGCTTGGTTTTTACTGGTGACTCAAGTTATGATTCCGTTTTATAGTGGTCAAGAAGCCGCCGGAGTCTCTCGCTATCCCTATTTAGGAAATTCAGTTTTAGAGGTTATTTTTAATACCCTTTTCAAACCTCAATTTGTTTTAGGGAAATTACTGTCTATTGAGACTTGGGTTTATTTCTTGGAATTTAGTATTGCAGTAATTTGGTGGCTAAATCCTCAAAAATTCATTGCTTTAATTCCAGCCATTCCCACGTTATTACTGAATCTATTATCTATTGACCCCATGCAACGCAGTTTAATCTATCAATATTCCCTTCCGGCTTTACCGTTTTTATTCTTAGTAATGATTAGAACCTTAGCCGCAGAAAAGCCGGGACTGGGGAATAGTTTATGGAGTTTATGGAAGAAATTTCAGAAGAATACTCTCCCCAAACCCCCCTTATCTTCAGAGGAAATGAATATAAATTCTCCCAATTCTCACCCTCCTTTAGCACAGAAGGGAATTGAAAAACCTTATTCTAATTTATTCACAATTCCCCATGAAAAACTCCCCCAATGGATTGTACTTTGGTCAAGTTTAGTCTTCTTATTATGGGGAGATCATACCCAAGTTTTAGGCTATTTTACTCGCATTGATAATTGGTCAGCAACCCGAAATGCCGTTACCCAAATCCAAACTAAAGGAGGCGTTTTAACCGATAACCGACTTGCACCCCATTTCACCCATCGAGAAACCATTAAATTACTGAATCAAGTGTCACCGGACTTTGATTTAAAAGAATTTGATTATGTCATTTTAAATTTACGCCATCCTTGGCCGGATACAAAAGATTTAGGGGAAAAATATGTCACTCAATTGAAAGCAAAATCTAATTTTAAATTATCCTATGAAAAAGATAATGTGTTAGTGTTTAAGCGAATTTAATCGAATTCCCATCGGTAAAAGCGAGAACAATACCTTAAAATATTGCCCTCGATTTTACCGATTTTATACTCTATTTATTCGAGCCAAACTGGAAGGGTAAACCAAAAAGTTGCCCCTTGGTTAGGACTAGAAATTACCCCAATTTTGCCCCCATGAGCGGTAATAATTTGCCGACACAGATATAAACCTAATCCTAACCCTTTTATTTTGCTGAGATGGTTTTCTCGTTGAGAAAGGTGAAACAAAGTTGACCGATCTTCGCTATTAATTCCCACCCCATTATCAGAAACAGTACAGCGAACGAAAGACGGATGATTTTCTACTGAAATTACTTCGGCTGCAACCGTTAAAGTAATCCCTGGAGCGTTATATTTAATTGCATTAGAAAATAAATGTTCAAATATTCGCAAAAGTTGGTGAGAATCTGCTTTAACTAAAGGTAAATTTTGAGAAATATTACTTTTTAATAAAGCTTGATTTTTGGTAATAATCGGTTGCCAATCTGCTACTAAAGTCTGAATGAAAGTATAGATAGACAGGGGTTTACACTCTAAAGAAACCCCTTGAATTTCGATATCCGTTGTTTCTACTAAAGAATTAATCAAGGTTAATTGGCGATCGCAACTATTCACCATCCGTGCTATAATATCTCTAGGGACGATAATACCCGATGAATCTGACACTAAATTTTTGGTCAGTAAACTTTTTAATCCTTTCAAGATTATTGTCATCGGATTTTTTAAATCCTGGGATATGGCATGAATCAACAAGCTTAATTTAGATTCTATATTTTGACGGTGTTGAATTTCCTGTTTTAACTGTTCATTTTGTGCTTGTAGTTGTTTTTGTTGTTGACGAATCATCAATTGAGTTTTCACCCGAACTAACACGTCCTGAACATGAAAAGGTTTACTAATATAATCGACTCCCCCCACATCAAACGCTAAAACTTTATCTAAAGGGTCATTTAAAGCACTCAGAAATATAATCGGAATATCCTGATAATTAACAGACTCTTTCAGAAATTTTGCCACTTCATAGCCATTCATTTCTGGCATCATAATATCTAATAAAATTAAATCAGGAAGAATCGCTTCCACCGCTTGAATAGCGCGTTTTCCATTCATGGCTTTGCGAACTTTATAACCTTGTTCTAATAACATGGAAGATAACAAACGTAAATTATCGGGGGTATCATCCACGATTAAAATATCTACAGGTTGAGCAGGAGAAGAATCAGAAGAATGAGTCATAACTTTAAAAAGATTAAATTACAAGTTTTGTGATATCACTAATGGTATCTAATCGAAATTCATCTACTAATAATGTCAGAATTTCTGCTAGTTCTACTTGAGAATCAGGAATTTGTTGAATTAACTCACTAACCCAGCTATCATCTCCACTCACCGCCGCCTGATGCAATTGTTGAACCCATGCTAACGGTATTTTCTGAAACATTTCTGGCGTTAAGGATTGAATTGAGTTGACCGATGGGGAATCCTGGGGACTTTCGTTTTCATAGATATATTGAATTCCCAAATATTGAGCCATTTTATCAAATAATTCCGCCTCTTGAAAAGGTTTTCTGACAATATCATCACATCCGGCTTCTAAAATAATATGTTCTTCATCCTGTAACGCACTCGCCGTTAAAGCAATAATCACCGTATTTTTTCCTTGGGGTCTTTGTTTAATCTGACGAGTTGCGGTATATCCATCCATCACAGGCATTCGCATATCCATCCAAATTAACTGCGGTTGATATTGTTCCCAAACTTGAATTGCTTCTAACCCATTCTCAGCCTCAAGAACTTCAAATCCGATGTTTGTTAATAACCGTTTCACTAATAACCGATTTTCAACAACTTCATCAACAACTAATATTTTATAGTTGGGTTGATTCGGTAATAAACCAATAACTTTACCGAGAGGTTGCTGGCGTGAACTTTCTGAAAATTCTGCCTGAGTTGTCAATATTGTAAATTGAAAAATACTCCCCACCCCAAATTGACTACTAACGGTAATATCTCCCCCCATCATCTGCACAAACTTTCGACTAATTGCTAACCCTAACCCTGTGCCTTGTTGGGATTTTTTGCCGGATTCTGTTTGCACAAAAGCATCAAATAAATCCTGAATTTCTTCGGGTCTAATTCCCATTCCAGTATCTTCTACTTCAAAACTCAGATACAGTTTATTATTGCTGTTTTCTCCAGGTAAATGTTCCTGAAAGGGTAAGGGTTTTACCCGCAATATTACTTGACCTTTTTTCGTAAATTTAATCGCATTCCCCAATAAATTAATTAACACCTGACGTAATTTTTTTTCATCACTAATAATATACCGAGGAACCTCCTCACTAGATTGAACTATAAACTGAAGTCCCTGAGAAGTCGCTCTAATTTTCAACATTCCTTCTAAGGTATCCAAGAATTGATAAAGATCAAAACTTTGTTCAATTAATATAATTTTTCCCGCTTCTATTTTGGATAAATCTAAAATATCGTTAATCAGTTCTAATAAATGTTCACCACTGCGATTAATAATCTTTAACTCTTGAGAACCTTGGGAAAAAGTGGGGTTGCGGGACATCAATTGACTAAACCCTAAAATGGCATTTAATGGCGTTCTTAACTCATGACTCATATTCGCCAAAAAGGTACTTTTAGCACGATTCGCTGCATCTGCGGCTTGTTTTGCTTCTTCTAATTCATGGGTTCGTTCTGCAACTTTCTGTTCTAAACTTTTTGAATATTCTTCTAATTTATTATAAGATTGTTTTAACTGAATTCGCATTTGATTAAACGCTTGTGCTAACCGTCTTAATTCATAAATGGGTTTGCGCTGAACAGGTGTTCCCCAATTTCCTTTGGATAACCCATCCGCCGCTTGACTGAGTTCAAAAATCGGTTGACTTACCCAACGACTGGTAATAATTCCTAAAATAATAGCGGCTCCTAACGCTCCTAAACATAATAAAATAGTAATGCGATTATTGTCATGGATATGTTTCATAAAATCTGATTCAGGAATCACCACGACGACGAACCAGTTTAAACCATACTGATCTTTGTAGGGAAGCACTTGTAGAAAATGTTTTTGTCCATTCCAAGTAAATTCTAATTGTTGTAATGTTTGAATTTGGTTAAATTGATGAAAATTTTGAATTAAATATTTCACCGTTGATTGAGTTAATTGATTAGAACTTTCAATCGCTTTTAAGGGTTTTGCGATTTGATTTTCTTCCGATTTAATATAGGGTTTTTCTTCTGTAGAAGTAGCGACTAACTGCCCTAACTCATCTACAATAAAAGTCTGAGCAGCAGGACTAATTTTAATATTATGTAAAAAATCTCCAATTAATTCTAATAGTAAATCAACCGCTATTAATCCTTTAAGATTACCCGTTTGATCATAAATCGGTGTAGCCAAAGTAATTCCTACATCCCCTCTGGAAAAAGTATAAACACCACTCCATTTTGTTTGATTCGCTTGCATTGCTTGTTGATACCAAGGTCGAGTTTTAGCATCATAAAGATCAGTAGCAATCCGTTGAGTTCGATTTCCTTTTTCATCTAATTGATAAATCGCTCGTTTGGGAAAATTTTCACTAATTAAAGAAAGAAATCCTTGAGAAGAAGTATAATTAACTAAAACAATTTCTCCTTGAGGATTAGCAAAATAAATCCCTTGAATAGATTTTAATAATTGAATTTGTTTAAAAAATCGTTGTTCTAAAAGCTGAGAATTGTTTAAATTTAAAATTCCCAATTGAACGGCTTCTGCATTAATTTGATTTAAAAAATAAGGTTTAGCTAAATAGTTATCCAAACGTTCTTGAATCCGATTGGCAATTTCTTGTTGTAATTGCGTGACTAAATCATTAATTGCTTTTTGTCCATTCCGATAGGATAAATACCCCGTTAATCCGACCGCAACAATAATTTGTAGCAGAAACGGAATAATTAAAACTGTTCGCAACCGAACTTTCCCTGATAGTTGCCTGATATAATGATTAAAAGGGTTCATGGTTAGCCCTCAAGGGGAATTGCCCTGATAATATCATGTTATTGGCAGGGAATCTCAATGATAAATTCTGTTCCTTGTCCGTCTTGACTCTTAAATTCCAACTTCCCGCCATGACCTTTAACAATCACTTGATAGCAGATAGCCAGTCCCATTCCTGTCCCTTGACCTACAGGTTTTGTTGTAAAGAAAGGATCAAAAATCCGAGATTTAATGTCATCGGGAATTCCTAAGCCATTATCCTGAATAATAATTTGGATAAAATCGGAGTTTTTATTAGCAATTTTAATCGTAATTTTTCCATCTTTACCTCGCTCCTTAACGGCATCAATCGCATTATTTAACATCTGAAAAAACACTTGATTAATTTGACCCGCAAAACACTTGATTTTAGGAATTTTTTCATATTGTTTATGGACACTAATTTGATTCATTTTATGTTCTAATAAACTTAGACTACTTTCTAACCCTTCTGTTAAATCAACAAATTTTAATTCCGATTCATCCAAACGAGCAAAATCTTTTAAACTATTCACAATTGAGCGAATTCGCACACTGCCTTGTTCCATAGAATCGATTAAGTTAGGAAAGTCTTCTTGAATAAAATCTAATTCGATTTCTTCACTAATTTGACTGACAAACTCTGCCATTTCAGGACTAAATTCTCGACATTGATTTAAAGCATTCACCAAATTATCAACATACCCTCTGGCATGGGAAATATTAGCATAAATAAAGTTATTAGGATTATTAATTTCATGGGCAACTCCCGCTACCATTTGACCTAAACTTGATAGCTTTTCACTTTGAATCAGTTGCATCTGGGCATTTTTGAGTTCTTCTAAGGTCGCTTGTAACTGTTGAGTTTGAAGTTGATATTGCCAAGCGGTTTCTTGAACTTGGGTATAAAGTTGTGCTTGTTTAATAGCAATAGCTAATTGATCTGCGAGTTGTTGTAATCCTTCAATTTCCCAGGATTTCCAATAGCGAGGATGACTACATTCATGAGCAATTAATAATCCCCAAAGTTGATTATTCGATTGATTTTGTTCGGTTTCTCCCCCCATTAATATCGGGACAACTAAATTAGCTCGGACTTGTAACGCAGCTAAAAAATTCAGATGACAGGGATCTAAATCCGATTGATGAATATCATTAATTGCCCGAACTCGTCCATTTTTATAGAGGTTTCCATGTTGTTCAGGAAAACAATTATCTGTGATTTTATCCCCAAAAATTGACGGCCAAGGCACTCGATAATCCTCAACTTTAATTTCTCCTTGCCAACCGTCTATAAACTGATAAATTACGACTCGATCTGTATTCAAAACCTGCCGAACCCCTTGAACAGCCGTTTTTAAAATGGTATTTAATTCTAAACTACTGCGAATTTGATTAATCACTAACCGTAATAACGCTTCTTGTTCCGCTTTACAGCGAGTTTCTTGATATAATTGAGCATGATGAATGGCGATCGCTAAGGGAGATGCAATTCCATCTAACAGTTGAATTTCCCAATCTTGCCATTCCCGTTCTCGATCACATTGCTGAAGTCCAATAATCCCTTGAACTTCCCCTTGATAACGAACAGCAATGGCTAACATGGATTGAATTTCTAACTGATCAATTAAAGCTTTTGTTGTTTCTCCTAAACCCGGAAAGTCTTGAAATTTTGTCACCGCCAAAGGTTGCGATTGAGACAATAAAACCTGTAAATGCCGATTATCATTGACGCTGAGTTTAATTCCCAGTTGACTCGAATATTCCCCCGAATTATATTCACCTCGCGTCATAAATTCCTGCTCAGAGTTAGATTCTTTGACTAAAACACTCACCCGACTACATTTTATAATTTGACCCAGTTGTTGACAGGCAGAACTTAAAACTTTATCTAAATCTAAGGTACTAATAATTTCTTTATTAATCTGATTGAGTAGATCATAAAATTGAATCTGATGTTGATCTATATCGTCTTGCGATAAGGCAATCGAAGCCAGTTTTTCAGATTCACAATAGCTGAACATAGAGTTTTTGGGCCATGAACAGTAAGGAGCATCTAAATGAAGTATAGACATAGGAATGTACCCCATAAAAATCAAACTTTGATTTCCAATTTTTTAAGTTAAAATGAAGAAAAAATATCAGGTTAAAGGGGTTGATATTAAGAGATTAATCATCCGGGCGATCATCAGATTTTCGTCTTCACCGGAAACAGATCAGGTTTGAAGATGCACCCTCAACCCCAAAGGTTCTGTAAAGATATCTTAAGATATTGTTACATAAAAAAAAACTATTTCTTAAGATAGATGCGTCAATTCTCTTCATCCTCGATAGTCAGTGAACAGCCTTGGTTTGGATTAATGCTGGGAAATTCCCGCCGCCATTGGGCCAAACTAGCGGGTACAACCGTATTAGAAGCTTGGGATGAGGAAAATACGGAGCAACCCCCAACCTTCACAGACAATCTGCCCTTACTGGTGGCCTCTGTGGTTTCCGAACCCACTGAATACGGGGCAACATCCCCCCAGGTGCGAGCGTTAACCTTGGCAGACGTTCCCCTGAAGGGGATGTATTCAACTTTAGGCATTGATCGAGCCTTAGCCGTTTTCGGAGGCGGAACCTGCTATGGATGGCCAATTTTAGTCATTGATGCCGGAACAGCCCTGACTTTAACTGGAGCAGATGCCCACCAACGGTTAGTCGGCGGCGCGATTTTGCCCGGTTTAGGTCTGCAACAATCTTCCTTAGCCCAAAGAACGGCCACGTTACCAACGATTGAATTTTCCCAAAATCTACCCCAACGCTGGGCAACCGACACCCCAGAAGCCATTCAGAGTGGAATTATTTATACGCTATTGGCGGGAATGCACGATTTTATCAAAGCATGGCAAACAGAATATCCTAATAGTGCTGTTATTCTCACAGGAGGGGATCGCACCCTCTTACACCGTTACTTTACCAAGCAGTTTCCTGATAGGAAGACTCATCTTTTGGTTGATCCTCATCTAATATTTCGGGGGATGGTGGCTCTGAAAACTGAACATGGGTGGTAATAAACGTTCTAATCGATTGAGCAATCACTTCTGGCATTTGTACGGGTAAATTCGGTTGTCCGCCCTCAATAATTTGACATTGAGCCATCGGTGTAATTTCGGAATAGGTTTTACTGTGTTGATCAGCAATGGCAGTATCTTCATTTCCTTGTAAAACCAAAGTCGGCAACCTCAACTCATGGAGACGTTGATTCAGCATTTCCCCGTGAATTTCCGCCCACCGACGCTGATATAACAATTTATTCGCAACGGGCCACTGCAACATCATCTGCCGTTGGTTTAACTCAGCCTTAATTTTTTTTCCTTTTCCAAATAGACACGCTAAGGGATAAATCAGTTTCAAAAACCAAACCAAGGGGGAAAAATTAGCCGCTAATTGTCGGATTCGTCCCCATTCTTTTTTATAGTTGGGAAATTCCACTCCCTCCGGGGCAATCACCACTAAGCCTTTGACAGCATCGGGATATTCTAAAGCATAACGAGTGGCAATCCATCCGCCCAAACCGTGACCCACTAAACAAAATTCCTTCAGTTTCAGGGATTTAATTTGTTCGGCTAAACACTCCACTTCCAAACTAATAGAAGGGTGAATTTTCGTAAAAGATCGAGATTCTCCGCATCCCAAAACATCCGGTGCAACACAATGATATTCAACACTTAAATGCTGCATTAACGGAATCCATTGACTACTATCAGCCCAAGACCCATGCAGAAAAATAATCGTAGGGCCATAGCCTGCTTCACGCCAAAAAATCTGGCCTTGAGGAATTTGAACCCGGAAATGATGGAATAATTGATACATCCTAATTATTAATACAGTGGACAAACCTTAAGCTAACGTCGTCAGACCGTTTAAATAGTCCTGAAGATGACGTTCACAGTCATGACTGAAATCCGTGGGCAGGGATGTGATATCAAAGGCTTTAACCTCCGTAATTTCATGGATGTCCTGAACTTGACAGTTTCCTTGAACATCCGCTTCCACAACCACACAGATAGAATGAATTCGAGGATCTCGATCTGGCGACGAATATACACCCACTAAACGTCGAATTTTCACCAATTCTAACCCAGTTTCTTCAGCCAATTCCCGTTGAATGGTGGTTGAGATTTCTTCGCCCCAGTCTACCATGCCTCCCGGTAAAGCCCATTTGCCATTATCTCGACGTCGCACCAAAACAATTTGGCCATTAGGCAGAATGGGAATAATACTGGTTCCAGGGACGGGATGACGAAAAATAATCCCTAATACCGTTTGTCCAAAATTCCAAAACTGTTTCGCCCGTGATAAAACCAAAGTGCCTTCCTTCTCCTCTGATTAGACAACTCTCAACCCTTTATAGCTAGATCTTCACAGTTTTACATTCTTGGGACTTTGCCTCCTATCCGTATAAAAAGCATCAAATTCAAACACCGCTATTCTTTCGCCTAGGGCTTGCAAAATTTCTCGGTTATGGGTTTCGGGTTTAACTGGGCGGTAGATGGCTTGAATGGCACTCTCAGCATCAATCACAAAGCTATGACAACACACACCGATAAACTCTCTAAGATAATAGTATTATTTTCTGGGTATTTTCCCTAGAGGGGAACAAGGTTAATCCTGTTGGCTGCTTCAGCAGATGTTGTGTAGGGGCGAGGCGCGCCTCGCCCTTACGATGAATTGGATTTTAAGTCATTTATACAATTGATTTAGACTTGCTATAGAACCATTAGCATATCAACTGAGCCTAAAAAGAACAAGGTTGAATAATGGCTTTTTTGAGAAGTTTTTTATAATCTTGATTTTTAATAATATAAGAGCCAAATCGTTCTAAATGGGGATTATTCATTTGAGCATCAAAGAGAATAAATTTTCTTTCAATTAATCGTTCTACTAATTTAACCATTGCCACTTTAGAACCATCAGGAATATTAAAAAACATCGATTCTCCAATAAACGCTCCCCCAATCACAATACCTAATATTCCTCCGGCTAACTCACCTTCTTTCCAGGTTTCAAAACTATAGGCAAATCCCGCTTGATTTAAGGCGTGATAAATTTGCTTTAATTCCGAGGATATCCACGTTTCTTCCCGATTAGCGCACCCTTCCACAACAGCGTTAAAATCTTGATTAATCGCAACCGTAAACCGATTTTGATTCAAAACCCGTTGCAAAGAACGCGGATAACGAAATTGTTCATTCAGGGGAATCAGCGCCCGTTCTCGACTAGAATACCATCCCAGGCTATCTTCCCCGTCATTTGCCATCAAAAAGTATCCTTGTGCATACCCTTGGATAATGGCGCTAACATCATATTGCATAGGTGACAAACTTTGCTATGATTTGAATACGATATTAACGGCTATTACCTCATCTATGCTAAATCTTAATTCATCCTTTATGTTGGAAAGTACCTTAACGAAACTCCTCAACAAAACCGAGAAAACTTGGGGTTATCTGCAAATCTATCAACGGGGGGAATTTTACTATCTCAGTATTCCCGGACATGGGGAAGATATTCTTAAATTTAAAGGAAATGATTCCACCTATTCTTATCAATTATATTGGTATAAACGTCCGAATCCTTCTGTCTTTGTCGAAGCCAAAACTCAAAAAACCTATAGAAAAGAAACGAAAACTTATGATAAAGCCAAAAGCTTTCAAGTTTGTTTTAAACGAGAAGCGAATTCTATAGAGTCTGCCATTAATCGACTATTTGCTGAATTAGTTAAAACTAAAATTTCTGAAGAATACACCGGAAAAGACTCTCCTATTATCACCCTGGTTCAAGACTAGAATCCTTCAATTTTATCGTCAACTATCAACTTTCAACTTTCAAGCCTATATGAATGAACCGATTACCCCAATTACCTTACCCCCTAGTGAAAATCTGCAACAGGAAGGAGAATGGTTAAAACAAACCTTACACACTTGGTTAGATGAACAATTTATCCCCGAAGCTGTCAATGAAACTATAGCAGAACGCGCCGCTAAAATTTATATTCGTCAGCGCATGGAAGGAGAAAATGATGTCGGTTCTTTAGTAATTGCTATTGTTACCGAAATGGAATCCTTTGATTTTTCCAAAAGCTTTTTTGGGGAATTTGCAATTGCCAATGCCGTTAGTGATTTGTTATTAGATAGTTTAGGCATTGAGCGCTGCTGTGGACGGGAACGATTCGTACACCAACCGTTATCAGGGCGAGAAAACCTCGCCCCGAAAACGGATGAGGAATAGTCTGTTACCAACTGGACTTGACAACGCCCGGTAATAACCCTTGGTGCGCCATTTCGCGGATGACGTTGCGAGATAATCCAAAATCCCGATAATAGCCTCTAGGACGTCCGGTTAACCAGCAACGGTTACGCACCCGGGTTTTAGAACTATTGCGAGGTAATTGTTGAATTTTGCGGTGAATTTCCATTTTTTCCAGTTGAGACTCTGCTTGCTCAAACTGTTCTTTTAGTTCAGCGCGTTTTTCAGCATATTTCTCTACTAATTTTTTGCGCTTTTTATCGCGCTCAATCATGCTTTTCTTAGCCATATTAAGGCTGTCTTCCTCCTAAATGATTATTTATGCTTTAGCCTAGACGTTTTTCTGCGTTGGGGACGGTTGCCCCTTGAACAGATGGGCATAAATCAGACAATTCACAATTATAACACGCTGGACTCCTGGCTGTACAGATAGCGCGACCGTGATAAATTAAGCGAATTGACCAATTTTCCCAGTCTTCTTGGGGAATCAACTCCATCAAATCCCGTTCTATGCGAATGGGGTCAGTCTGGGTTGTCAGTCCTAACCGTTGACTTAGGCGTTTGACATGGGTATCCACCGTGACCCCCAGATTAATCCCATAGCCATGACCTAACACCACATTAGCCGTTTTCCGAGCCACTCCAGGGAGTTCTAACAACTGTTCCATCAATTTTGGCGGTTGTCCCCCGTATTTTTCGGCGATGAGTTGACAGGCGGCTTTAATATGGCGAGCTTTATTGCGATAGAACCCCGTTGACCGGACTAAGGTTTCCAGTTCTGTAATATCGGCTTTCCCTAAACTTTCGGCGTCAGGAAATCGAGCAAATAAGGCTGGAGTCACTTGATTGACTCGTTCATCTGTACATTGGGCTGACAGAATTGTTGCCACTAATAATTGCACTGGAGTTTGATAATTTAAACTACAAGTGGCATCAGGATAAAGGCGTTTGAGTCGCAATAAAATTTCTAAAGCCCGTTGTTTTGTTCCCCGCTTTTTCTGAGTTACCATATTGATTCTTTACTGGGGAAAGAGCGATCGCACCCAACTCAAATCGGCTAAATTAACGGTATCTCGAATAATCAAGAAAACCCCTAATCCCAATAACAGCATTAACCCCGTTTGCATCACACTTTCTTGGACTTTATCGGGTAAGGGTTTCCCGCGCAACGCTTCAATTAATAAAAACGCTAATTGACCCCCATCTAAAGCCGGAAGGGGGAGAATATTAATGAACGCTAAGTTAATACTAATTAAAGCCGCAAATTGAAACAAATTTCCCGCATCTGAACGGGCAATATCAGCCCCAATTGCCACAATTCCTACAGGGCCAGATAACTGTTCTGCGGTTTCACTAAAGTTACTAATCAGTTGACCAAAACCGGATAGGGTTAAATTAATAATCCGTTGAAATTCCGTTGCTCCTTCGGTAAACGCCTGAATGGGGTTTGCAGCCCGATGACGAACGACAGTTCCATTAGACGTTAACTGTACTCCAATGCGACCTTTCCCATCATTTCCCGGTTCAGGAACGACTTTGACGGATACAAGTTGATCCTGTCGTTTAATCTCCATCGATAAGGGTTGATTCGGATTATTTTGAATCACATTAATTAAGGTTTTAATGGAAGTTTCCGAAGCTCCTAAATCCTGACCGTCTACAGCCAAAATAATATCTTTCGATTCAATTCCGGCTCGGTTAGCAGCAGAGTTGACATCTTGAGCGACTTCGGCAACTTTCACCCCCGGTTCATAATTAAAACTGGGAACCCCAATAATCCCAATTTGAGTCACCAATAGAAAATAGGCAAAAATTAAATTAGCAATCACCCCCGCACTAATCACAATTGCCCGATCTAAAACGGGACGATTACTCAGTAAATTGGGGTCATCTTTAGGAATGGTACTCTCAGGATCTTCATCAGGAAATCCTACATATCCTCCTAATGGAAGACCTCGAATAGCGTATTCGGTTTCTGGGCCTTGATATTTCCACAATATCGGGCCAAAACCAATGGAAAACCGATTAACATGAATATTTTGGAAACGAGCGGCTAAAAAATGCCCCAATTCATGAACGACAATTAACACTGCAAGAACTGCGATCGCTGCCAATACTGACATGAATAAGTCCCGTAAAACAACATAAGAGCGGTTCTAACTATTCTAATATCAGTTGCTGAAGGTTGACCGCTTTGCACTGAGCTCACGCTGAAGTATCGCAGTGTTGACTGTTGGCATGGGGTTATTCAACAATCGGTTTTAACAGTATTATGATCAAACAGGAGTAATTCAACGATTGACCTAAAACCCTATCAACAGTCAACAGTCAGTAGAGACGTGCCTTGGCGAAGCCATGCCGTAAGGCTTTTGGCACGTCTGTACACAGTCAACAGCTAACAGTCAACACCAATATGACAATGACCCTTTCTCGTACTCCCCTGTATAACGTCTCCGTTGAACTTAATGGCCGCATGGTACCTTTCGCCGGTTGGGAAATGGCGGTTCAGTTTACAGGAATTAACCGAGAACATGAAGCCGTCCGACAAACTGTAGGAATGTTCGATATTTCCCACATGGGTAAATTTATTCTGCGAGGAGAACATTTGATTGAGGCGTTACAGTCCCTTGTGCCATCAGATTTAAGCCGTTTACAACCGGGTGAAGCCCAATATAGCGCTTTGTTAAATGTTCAGGGAGGAATATTAGACGATATTATTTTTTATAACCAAGGTCTTGATCCGATTACCAACCTCCCCCAAGGGTTAATGATTGTGAATGCAGCAACTCGCTCACGGGATAAAGCTTGGATTAGTGCTCATATTGAGGATCACGGGGTAACATTAGAGGATTTATCCAAAGATCAAGTTTTATTAGCAGTTCAGGGGCCACAAGCAGAAGCAGTATTACAACCCTTCGTTAACCATAATCTTTCTGACGTTAAATTTTTTGGTCATATTAGTACAACAATTTTAGGACAATCTGCTTTTATTGCCCGCACAGGATACACCGGAGAAGATGGATTTGAAATTATGGTTGATCCGGCTATGGGTGTGGAATTATGGCAAAATTTAGCTACAGCCGGGGTAATGCCTTGCGGTTTAGGGGCAAGAGATACCCTGCGTTTAGAAGCAGCAATGGCTTTATATGGGCAAGATATTGATTTAACCACAACTCCTTTAGAAGCAGGTTTAGGTTGGATTATTCATTGGGAAACCAAAGGAAAATTTATTGGTCGTCGAGCATTAGAACAACAAAAAACAGCCGGAGTCAAGCAAAAATTAGTCGGGTTAGAAATGCAAGGAAGACATATTGCTCGTCACGGATATCCGGTTTTATTCGATGGAGAAAAAATCGGAGAAATTACCAGTGGAACCTTATCCCCAACTTTGGGAAAAGCCATTTCAATGACTTATGTTCCTACCCCATTATCCAAAATAGGTCAATCCTTAGACGTGGAAATTCGCGGTAAAACCTACCCCGCCGTTGTTGTCAAACGTCCTTTTTATCGTTCTCCTCATCGGATGAAGAAATAGGACAAGGGGATGAGGGGACAAGGGGATGAGGGGATGAGGGAAAAGTAAGTAATAGTCATTAGTCATCAGTCATTAGCTGATTGATGCTTAACTCTTAGACTGATAACTGGTAGAGACGCGCCATGGCGCGTCTCTACACTGATAACTGTCAACCGTCAATAGCCAAAGGTCAATCCTTGGTTATGGAGTTGGGGGTTCCTCGGTATTTTGGGCGTTGACGGCTTCAGAAGCGGGTTTGTTTTTATTAAAATAAGTTTGGAAAATAGCTTTAGCAATAGGGGCAGCGGATTTAGAGCCATAACCCCCATTTTCAACCACAACCGCGATCGCAATTTCAGGTTTGCTGGCGGGCCCAAAACCCACATACAGAGAGTGAGAGGTTTGTCCTAACACTTCTGAAGTTCCAGTTTTACCCCCCGTTAAAGGAATAGACCCATCATTCATCACAGTGGCTGTCCCATACTCAACTACAGAAATCAAGCCTTCTTTGATCACCTGAACAACTTCTGGCTTCATCCCAGTAGGCTCCGGTTTTGCTTGTGCCGTATGGGTTAATTCCTCTAACAAATGGGGTTTCACCCGATATCCCCCATTGGCAATGGAAGCCACCATGACCGCCAACTCTAATGGCGTTGCTAACACAGCACCTTGACCAATGGACATCGTAACAGTATCCCCTAAATACCAAGGTTCGCCATAGGTTTTTTCCTTATTCTCCGGGGTGGGAATAAATCCTTCTGACCCTTCTTGTAATCCTAAAAGGTCTAAACTGGTATTTCCAATCCCCAACCGTTTACCCCATTCGGCAATAGCTTCCGGGCCAACAGCCATCCCCAGTTGATAATAAAAGGTGTTACTACTGAAGGCTAGGGCATCTCGAAATCCAATCACCCCATAACCTCCACTATGTTCGTTAAAGGTAATCCCCCCCACCGTAATGGAACCATAGGTTGCTTGCATGGAATCAGGACTAAATTTACCCGAACCCATCCCCGCCGCCGAGGACACAATTTTAAAGGTACTCCCCGGTGGATAGCCTTGTAGCGCTCGATTTAAAAAGGGATCATCCTGGTTTTGTAGTTCTTCCCATTGTTTTTGGCTAATGGGTTTTGTAAACATATTGGGATCAAATCGGGGGCTACTAGCCATCACCAAAATTTCTCCCGTTTTGGCATTTAAGGCAACGGCGGCCCCCCGTTGATCTCCGAGGGCTGCTTCTGCTGTTTTTTGTAAGTCTAAATCGAGGGTTAATTTAACATTTTTTCCCCCTTTAGAGGGACGTTGACCTAATTCTCGCAATTCTTGGTTCAAACTATTCACTTCAATTAAGCGAGAACCCCAGACCCCAGAGAGGGCTTCATTGGCTCTGGCTTCAATCCCCAACTGTCCGACAATCATCCCCATCGGCCATTGTGGGTGTTTTTTCAACTCCTCCGCCGTCGCTTCACCAATATAGCCCAAGACCTGTGAAGCTAAACTTCCTTGAGGATAATAACGGTTAGATTCCGTTCGGACTTCCAATCCGGGTAACTCGGCCGATTTTTCTCCTAACCAAACAAAGGCCTCTGGCGTTAGAAACTGGGTAATTCTGACGGCCGTAGGGGACTGATACCCGGCTTTTTGAATGGGGGCTAAAATCTTTTCCGGGGTCATGTTCAGGACAGGATTAAGCATTGTGGCAATTTGTGACCATTGTTCCGGGGTTTGTTCCTTGGGCCAAACGTATAAGGCACGGGTTAAATGATTCGCTGCTAAGGGTTTATTGTTGCGATCTAAGATATAACCCCGATTAGAAGGAATGGGGATTAACCGAATCCGGTTTTCTTCGGCTCGTTCTCGGTTTTTCGGGCCATCTATCAGTTGCAATTGCACCAGACGAAAAGAATGCACACCCATTGCCAGGGTTGCTAATACCATCAATAACACCGCACGATATAACGGACGAATCTGTCGTCTTTGATGATTCCGCAAAGGAATTGTGGTTTGATGAACATCCGTACCCCAAGAATAATTGCTCTCCATATCCCCAAATTTATTACGGTATAGACTGTTAACTGTTGACAAATGGTTCGTGCGTGGTGCTTAGACCCCACCCGATTAGTTCCCCAAGCACCAAGATAGTACGACTAATATTACGACTAAACTTATCCAATGGGGCAAGTGTAGACTACCGATTACATCCAGGGGAAATAAAACAACCCCCTGAGTAATCCATAGCGTTGCCAATATGATCACACTCATGAAGAATAACAGCATAATCGTCAGGGAAAAAACGAATAATCAGTGGACTCAACCCAAAAAGCTGAATTTCAAAACCGGGAATTGCCCGTAAGTCGATGCAAAATCTGATATAATTTAGGTTCGATCTGCAACTTCAATACCATAAGCGATCATCAGAAAAATGGGTAAAAACCCCGTGCTAAAAGCACGACTTTACAGTAGAATTGTCTTAGACACATTGACCTCGAACGGTGGGTGAGACTCCCAGTAGCGGGACGCTGTAGTTAAAAGGCGGTTGACCGAAATGGTGAACCCGGTACTTCGGGACTCTACTTCTAGCCCCTACAAGTAAAGACATTCGAGCGAGTGAATCAAACAAGACCAAAAAGTAGCCCCAATGGTGGCAACACCGGAGGGAGTAGTGGCAATTGGCATCGCTAGGGGAGTAGGAGTAGTGTCCTAGTTCGTACACAATGGTTTTCCATGAGTGCCTTCCTAAAGAATCCCCTCGCATGACGGCAGGGGTGTGTCAACCAAGCTAATCGGTAGAGGTTGAAAGATAAAGTTTTTGGCTCTTGGGAACCTGGATTCCTGCCTTGGGAAGGAATGTAAGTCCAAAAAAACTACGGAGTTTTTAAGGTATTTCCTACTGAAGCGGGAAACCCATTAGCAACCGTATAGCGGAAGTTTGGGGAGTTCACAAGGGGAAAAGTGGTTTGTATAATAAAAATGGGTTATTAATCGATGCTCAAGACCCTTCAAGATGATTTTCGTATTATTTTTGAGCGTGATCCTGCCGCTCGCAATTGGTTAGAAGTCCTGTTTTGCTATCCAGGTCTTCAGGCTTTGGTCTTCCACCGTTTCGCCCATGGGTTGTATGTTTTGGGACTGCCCTTTATTCCTCGTCTGATTTCCCACATCGCTCGGTTTTTGACAGGAATTGAAATTCATCCGGGTGCTGTGATTGGTAAAGGGGTCTTTATTGATCATGGCATGGGTGTGGTCATTGGTGAGACGGCTATTCTAGGGGATTTCTGCCTAATTTATCAAGGAGTAACTTTAGGGGGAACCGGAAAGGAAAGCGGGAAACGTCATCCTACCCTGGGAGAAAATGTTGTTGTTGGAGCCGGAGCTAAAGTTTTAGGCAATATCCAACTGGGTAACAATGTTCGGATTGGGGCCGGATCGGTGGTACTGCGGGATGTTCCTTCTAATTGTACCGTTGTGGGTGTTCCTGGTCGCGTTGTCTATCGCTCTGGGGTTCGGATCGAACCTCTCGAACATGGCAGTCTTCCTGACTCAGAAGCCCAGGTGATTCGGATGTTAGTAGATCGGATTGAACTATTAGAACAGCAAGTCCAAACACTGCAACAACAATCTTCTACTGATCCGAATCAACTAGAAGCGGCTCTCAAATTAGACTACTCCCCTGACTCAAATCAGTTAACCTTTGGAGAACCGACAACCGATATTGATGAAGAATACTCGGTTTTGGCAGCAACCCATTGCCGTCTTAAAGATCGCACCATTCAAGAGTTTTTAGATGGTGCTGGAATTTAAAGCGGGCTTGTTATAGCACTCTAGGCTAAGGTACTAAAACCCTGCACTTTTGCTCAAACATAAGTGGGGGTCGTTTACTGATTACGGCTTAATTGCTCTTGCAAGGCAATTTTGACTTTCTCAAACTCGATTTCAATTTGGCCATAAATCGTTTCACTTTCACTTTGGGGTAAGAGATTTTGAGCTTGATTACAGTGACGAGCGAGGAGTTCTAATTTTTGACATTGTTCTGATAAGTTGAAAGCACCCAGAGTACCACTAATGGATTTTAAAGAATGAGCCGCCGGTTGTAATTCCTGAGCATCCAGATTAGCAATGGCAACGGCGATCGCTTCTAACAATTCCGGGGCGGTATGAAAGTAAATCTCAATCACTTCTTCTAAAGCTTCTACTTCCCTTAAACCCTGTAACACTTTATGATCTAAAATGGGGGGGTTGGGACTGATGAGGGTTAAAGAATAGGGGGAATTTAAAACTCCATTATATGTTTTATAGTTGGTTATTTCTGAGTCTAAGGTAACGGCAAGTTCTTGAAGTGGTTGACATTTACTCAGAACTTGGATCAATTGTTCCATGCGAATGGGCTTACTAATATAGTCATCCATACCTGCATTAATACATTCATTGCGATCGCTTTCCATGGCATTTGCCGTTACCGCAATAATTCGAGGTCGCATCACTTGAGATTTTTGGGGATTTCCATATAATTTTTGAATCTGACGAGACGCTTCTAACCCATCCATTTCTGGCATTTGCATATCCATTAAAATCACATCATAGGGTTGACGACGTAACGCTTCTAAGACTTCAAAACCATTTCCAGCGACATCCGCCCGATATCCCATTCGTTGTAAGATTTGTAAGGCAACTTTTTGATTAACCAGATGATCTTCTGCTAATAAAATGCGTAGGGGTAACTTCTCCGCTAATAACGGAATATCCTGAGATGCTCGCAAACTTCCTCGATTTCGACTATGTAAATAAGTTTGACTTTGAACATGAACCTCTAAAGGTTCGCCGCCTAAAATATTAATTAAAACGTTGTAAAGTTGGGATTGTTTAATCGGTTTATTTAAACAAGCTGCAATTTCAATCGATTTAGATTTCCCTAAGTTTTTTTCCCCTACGGATGTTAATAAAATTAAGGGTAAATTTTGACAGGTGGGTAATTGACGAATTTTTTTGGCTAAGGTTAATCCATCCATCGCAGCCATTTGCATTTCAATAATGGCAACATCAAACTGTTTGCGCTGTAAAAAGTCCAATGCTCTCGCCCCATTTTTAACAGTTTGGCTTGACATTCCCCAAGCTTGGGTTTGTAACTTTAACATTTGGCGACTGCTGCTGTTATCATCTACAATTAATAATCGTTTTCCGGCTAATTCATGCAGCGTTGACCATTCAGAAGATAAATTAGAACAGGACTGAGCCAAAACCGTAAAATAGAACGTTGAACCTTTGCGAGTTGTTTTGATTTTTTCCGTTTTATTTTCCTCCTCATCCCCCCCTTCTCCATCTAATAAACAAAAGGAATCTAAAGATTGTTCTAGTTTAAAATTAGCCGGGGGATCTCCGGCTGTTGCGCCTTGACTTTCAACCCACATTTGCCCCCCCATGAGTTCAGCTAATCGTTTACTAATCGCTAATCCTAAACCTGTACCCCCATATTGACGATTAATTGAAGAATCTACTTGACTAAAGGACTGAAAGAGACGTTCCATTCCGGTCGGAGAAATGCCAATTCCCGTATCCTGAACAGCCACTTTAATTTCATAAAAAGAACAAGGAAGGGGATAATGAATTGAACTGTCTTGATGGGGAGATTTTTCTCCGTTAATCTCTTTCTCAGCGATGGAGTCATCCAGTTTTTCGGCGGTGACAGACACAACCACTTCTCCCGCCTCCGTAAATTTCACCGCATTACTTAAAAGATTAACTAAAATTTGACGTAATCTTGCCATATCCCCAATAATTTGATTCGGGGTACACGGATCAATTAAATAAACTAAATCGAGATTTTTACTCGCCGCTTTGGTCACTAATAAATCTAAGGATTCTTCAATACAGGTTCTTAAATTAAAGGGATGATTTTCTAAATCCAACTTTCCTGATTCAATTTTAGAAAAATCCAAAATATCATTAATTAAACATAATAACGCATCACTACTACTGCGAATCGTTTCTACAAAATCTTGCTGAATAGGGGTTAAGGTTGTATCCAAAAGTAACCCGGTCATCCCAATGACAGCATTCATCGGAGTCCGAATTTCATGACTCATGGTGGCTAAAAATTCACTTTTTGCCCGGGTTGCTGCTAAGGCTTGATCTCGTGCTTTTGCTAAAGCCGTTGCTGTTTCTTGACGTTCAATTTCACCGCCAATCCATTGAGCCATTAATTTTAATAAATCTCGATCCACCGCTTGAAAGGGGTCAGATAAGGGTTGAGAACTCCAAAAACAGAGGGTTCCATAAACCTCTCCTTCAACAATCACAGGAGTCCCCATATAGGCTTCAATGGGAAAGATTTTATAGGCTGGACAAAAGGGTAAACCGGAAAATTTAATCGATTCAAAATAAAGAGGTTGTTTAGCTTGAATGGTAATTTTACAAAAGGTATCTTCTAATTTATAAATCTGTCCCTTTTGAATTGATTCATCGGGAGCAACAACGGCAATAATATGATAAAAATAGTTTCTTTCTTCTGGCAATTCTGAGAAGGAGGAAGGGTCAAGGGTTACATGGGATAAAATGCCATATTCTAAACAAAATTTAGCACAGCCTAATGCTAAAATTTGTTGCAGTCGTGTTTCAAAATTTAAGTCTTGACAGGACGTAATTTGATACAGGGATCGAATCGAGGCTTCACTGTCTTGAAGTTGTTGTTCTCGTTGTTTACGTTCGCTAATATCGCGGGATACCCCAATAATTTCATGAACGCTCCCTGTGGTGGAATTACGAATGGCACTACTGGTGGTTTCAAACCAAATATAATCCCCATTTTTATGACAAATTCGATATTCTATGGTGTAGATAACGTTCTGTTGTAGAATAATTCGATAGGCTTTAATAATCACATCTAAATCATCAGGATGGATGAAATGGGGTAAAGGATTTCCCACTAATTCTTCCGGTTCATATCCTAATAACGTGCGACAAGCAGGAGACGCATATAAAAAGACTCCTTCTGGAGAATGACGGGTAATCATATCTGTAGAGTTTTCCGCCATTAAACGATAACGCTGTTCACTTTCCTGTCCTTGAGATTGGGCCTCTGCTAAGGCTTGTAACATTCCATTAATCGCCTCTGCCAAACTTGATAATTCATCCTGTCCATTAACATCAATTCTTAAGGCTAAATTCCCACTTTCCCCAATTTCATTAACCGCAGTATTCAAATCGGTTAGGCGAGATAACACTAATTTTTCTAATAATAATAGGGTGATCCCTCCAAAAACTAACCCAACTACAAATAAAAATAACGTGAAATAAGCTAAGGTTGTTTGACCTTGTTTATAAATCGGACGATGAACTTTAACCCGTAAAAATAATTTCGGTTGACCATATAAATCCCCTACGGGAACCGATGCGATCGCCATTTCTGTATTCAAAGATTCCAGGCGAATGGCTTGGGTTGCAATAATGTCTTCCGTATAAGGTTGGGTTTGAGGAAATAATAAAAATTTATGATTTTCTGTGTCTTGAGTAATGGAGTCAACGGTTAAGGAGAGTTGAGTAATATCAGCTAATCGTTCAATTTCTGTTCCGGTCAAATACCGTCCTAAAATTAATATTCCTCGGCTTGGGCCCGATGCGGTACTGGTTAAAATCGGTCGGGCGACTACTAATAAAGGACTTTCAGGTAAAACAATAATACCTTGAATGGCAATGGGTGATAAATCGGATGGTTTGAGACTCGCTAAAAGGGGACTTTTTAAGGTAAGATGGGAAGATAGACTAGAGGGAATCGGTATTTCTTGGTGACGTTGCAAATCAAATCCTTTACTAAAAACAATTTCTCCTTGAGGATTGATTAAAATAAATAAATTCAGCCGCAGATCTGTAAAGGTGGTATCCACTAAGTTAGAAACCACATATTGAGCGTTATGAGCATCAATAAAGCGATAGGTATCATCCCATTTCGCTTGATCCTGAGCGATAATATCTAAACTATCTAAGTCATCATTAATCGCATTTAAAGCTCGCACTACATCTTGACGGACATACCGACTTTCCAGATGGCGGAAATCATGCACCAGCAACATCGATGCGGTAAGATACATAGCCACGATTAACCCAATCAGGGCTGCACCTATAATGAGCAGTGTTTTCTTTCGCAATTTCATGGCGGTGTGACCTTAGACGTGCTATTGAGCAATTAACGAGGTTGTATTTGCACCCATCCTCTAAAAACAGTGATTTTGGATCTAGGGAGATGTGGACATCAACAGTTACACCGATTTAAAGGGTTTAACGGGAGTTCCACAGATAGAATTTCTATCTTTTATTGTATCTTGGCTTTTAGAGTCCATAGAAATGCTCTTAAAACCTGTCGGATCACTGTCTCTGTTCCGGTTCTGTACAGCAGTCAAGAGTAAAACCGTTAACCTCAAAACTGACGGTTAAGATCGAGTGTAGGGAATGAAGCCAGACCAATGAGGTTGGACAATCGCTGAATCAAATTAAGGTAAATATTTCTGGACAATCACCCACCCGGATAAAGAAACCGCAGTAAAGGCAAAAAATAAACCGATATTCAAACTAATATGAAGCGATCGCGCCCAAGGATTTTTAGGATTAATTTGGGTGGCACTCCACGCTGATCCTAACACTAAACTCACCACAATTAATCCAGCAGCCAAATGAATCGAATGACCTAAACTGCCATAATATCCAAGGGTTCCCACTAAACCAATGGCCAGTAAAGCCAAAACTAAACACACCATCCCCCCACCCACAACATAATGGAGAGTTCTGAGTCCTTTGGGTCGAGGTTGCTTATTTTGGCGTGAATATAGCATCCATCCCCCGGTCATCGCTAATACAAGGTAAGCGAAGACCGAACATCCCATTGACCAAGCTGCTATTTTCCACAGCCACAAAAACGACGGTAAATTCATATAGCAATCCTATTTGATTTGTATCCAAAATTTCTGCTCAAAAGGGAATTACGAATTACGAATTACGAATTACGAATTACGAATGGGCAATGGGCAATAGGGAAAACTAGATAATACTTTTGACATGAAACAGCCAAAAGTAGAATGATTATTAATCTTATTAAAAAACTAGAAAATTAAAATCTGTTCCCTGTTAAGCTGTTCCCTCCGTTCAACATTAATTCAAAGAACCACTATAGGATTCTATGGCATAATCTCGAAACCGTTCTAAATCCTTTTGAATGGTAGACTCCACCACACCACCCAAAAATAAATTATCCATGAGTTGGCCTAAAATTCCGGGTATCGCATAAGAAATTGTCAATTTAACAATACTACTCCCATGTCGATCATAAAACCGAATTGCGCCTCGATTGGGCAAACCATCTACTGATTCCCATTGAATAATTTGATTGGGAATTTGTTTCAAAATTCGAGATAACCAACTAAATTCAAAATTTCCCGTTGCTAATTTCCAGCGAGATAAATCAGGATTATCCTCTAAAATTGTAACCGAATCAATCCATTTCATCCAACGCGGCATTTGTTCCAAATCTGACCATAAATTCCAAGAGATATCAATGGGAACGGGAACTTCAACTTGAACACTATGTTCTAACCAATCAGCCATAATATTGAATGATGTAATATAGAAACCGGGTTTCTGAAGGATATATGTTAATTTTATCCTAAATTACGATTAGAAACCCGGTTTCTTTAACGTGATCAATTCTTAAACAACGACAGGAGAAGGTTTAAGCGGAGGAAAGCTACTTTCTAATATCGCTTTAGCCGCTTGCCGTCCCGAAATCGTTGCCCCTTCCATACTATCAATATAATCCTGTTGTGTGTAACTTCCGGCTAAAAAGAAATTAGCAATGGGAGTTTTTTGACTCGGACGATAGGCATCCATTCCTGGCCCTTCTCGATAGAGAGATTGAGCTAATTTAACGACACTATACCAAGTCATATTCAGTTCACGGGAACTGGGAAATAAATCCTGCACTTGTTTCAAAACGTGCTGGGCAATTTCTTCATTATTTTGTTTAATAAAGGGATCACCTGGAGTTAACACTAACTGCAATAAAGATCCTTGACCTTCTCGATAATAATCCGCCGGACTCGATAACGCTAAATCGGAAAAACAGGAGAAATCAGCATCGGCTGTATATAATAAATTATCGATCCCTGCGGCTGCTTTTAGTTGTTGACGTTTTTCAGGATCATTTAATTCCGTTACCCAACCATCAAACCGCAGTTGAACAGTGGCAACGGGAACCGCTTCTAATTTATAAATCTTGTCAAATTCTGACCATTTCCGCCAAGCAGCCGGAATCATTTTTTGTACACCGGGAACATCCCCAGCACAAACATAAGCATCTGCAACAATGGTTTCTTCCGTTTCTCCTTTGGCGACCACCATTCCAGTAACATAGGTTTTCCCGTCAATTTCCTCAAATTGGAGTTCTCGAACTCGACGGCGAGTATGAATTTTTCCCCCCCGTTGTTCTAAATAATTGACAATCGGTTTATGCAAATATTCTGCCGGAGATCCTTCCAACATTCGCAGCACAGATGCCTCTGTTTTGGCGGCAAAAAATTGAAAAATTGTTAACATACACCGAGCGGAAATATTCTCGGTATCGATAAATCCTAACGCATAAGCAATGGGGTTCCACATCCGTTTTAAACTACCTTCAGAACCCCCATGACTGCGAAACCAGTCGGCAAAACTCACCCGATCTAATTCGCGGATAATTTTCATCGCGCCTTCAAAGTCTACCAACCCGCGAACAATCGGGCTAGTTCCTAATGCAATAGCATTTTGCAGTTTATCAATTACGGAGAGTTGGGAGGTGGTAAAAAAGGCTTTTAACCCGTTAAAAGGTGCCCCGGTAATGAAGCGAAAGTCTAAACTTCCGGTCTGTCCCCCTCGGTTAATAAAAATGTGGGTATGGTCTTTTAACCGGAGGTTGTCAATAGCCCCCACCTTTCGCATCAGTTCAAATAAGTTATAGTAGCAGCCGAAAAAGACGTGCAACCCCATTTCAATATGGTTACCATCGGCATCTATCCAACTGCTTACTTTCCCCCCCACAAAGGGACGAGATTCAAAAATTTCAACGTCGTGTCCGGCATCTACGAGGTCTATTGCCGTAGCCATGCCTGCTAAACCTGCTCCTGCGATCGCAACCCGCATTTGTTAGACTGCCCTTTTCCTTAACCATTTGTTTACAGATTGTAACAAAAAGCGGGCACATTCAATCATGACTTAGGCTGGGGTGCTTTGGGTACCTTCAAATAATGCGATCGCACTGAAAACCAGAAATAGACAACCGCCAATGGCTGTAATGGTACGTTCTGATAATCTTCCGGCGATTAATTTCCCCCCTAATACCGCAATTGCCGCACAAATTGTATGTCCGACAATTCCTCCTAGGATAACTCCAACTGGATTATGAAAGGTGGCTAAGGCGATGGTGGCAATTTGAGTGCGATCGCCCCATTCGGCTGCAAAGGTTAATATAAAAGATTCTAATAAAGTTCCCCATTTAGTTTTTCCGATCACAAACTTCTGATCCGCTTTTTTGACAACTTCTAAGGCTTCTTCTTGTTCATCATGACTACCCGCTTCTGGAGCCATTTTACTAGCATCATATAAAAGTTTAAATCCAAACAAGGCAAACAAAACAATTTCGGCGTAGTGAATATAAATTGGCGGTAAGAATGAAAAGACCCGTCCCACAGCAACGGAAAGAACGGTCATGGTTGCCAAGGCTGCAACTACCCCAGCAAATACGATTTTTCTATCATATTTTGATGATAAAATAACCGCAATAAAAAATGTTTTATCGCCAAGTTCTGAAATAGTAATCAGTAAGAGTGCGGCTGTAAAAGCTGTCAGCATGATTTCAAGAAGATGAAACAGGATTGATGAAAGCGGATAATCAGACTTTCATTTTTTTATTTTACCATAAAACGGATTTATTTTTAAGTATTTCTATCGGTTTAATTTTGTCTTTTTCATAAATGAATCATTATAAATTCATAATGAATTCATTTTTATAAAATTACAAAAATAATATCAAATCCCATTATAGATGCTACAGATGATCCCCCCTGTAGAGACGTTCCATGGAACGTCTCTACAGGGGAGGGGGGATTTCTATCTAAAGTCAGAAAAAATCTCACCTTTCGTTAATTTTCCGTCCCCTTGATAAAATTTATGGAACAGGATCTTCCTCTTAGTCGTAAGATCAAAAGATGGATATCAGATGTTGATTTGCTTTCCATCTGCAACTTCACTTGATCCCTGACCCATTGCGATTACCTTTTATCCTTAATTCTTATGGCATTTCCCCGTTCTAGCGGTATCCTACTGCATCCCACGTCCTTACCGAGCCCTTTTGGCGTGGGAGACATTGGCCCCGTCGCCTATCAATTTATTGATTTTCTCAGAAATAGTGCTCAACAATTGTGGCAAGTGTTACCCCTTGGCCCCACTGGATTTGGCAATTCTCCTTATTTATCCTATTCGGCTTTTGCTGGAAATCCCTTATTAATTAGTTTAGAACTCTTAAAAGAGGATGAATTATTAACCGACGAAGATTTAGCAAATCCCCCTAAATTTCCTAGCCATATTGTTAATTTTGATGGGGTTAAATCCTTTAAAGATAAACTATTTAAAAAAGCCTGTAAAGCTTTTAAAGAAAATGCTACATCTGACCAAGAGAAAGAATTTAATCACTTTTGTTCTCGCAGCAACTATTGGTTAGATGATTATGCAATTTTCATGGCTCTCAAAGAAGCCTTGAATGGGGAAAGTTGGAATCAATGGGATGAAGATATTGCCCGACGAAAACAGGAAGCTTTACACAAATGGGGAGAAAAATTAGCTGAACCCATTTATTATCATAAATTCCTCCAGTTTCAATTCTTTAAACAATGGGGAAAACTTAAACAGTATGCAAACGAACAAGGCATACAAATATTTGGGGATTTAGCGATTTATGTCGCCCATGATAGTGCCGATGTTTGGTCACATCCTGAAATCTTTTCCTTAGATGGAGAAACCGGAGAAGCTGCATTAATGGCGGGTGTTCCCCCGGATTATTTTAGTGCAACGGGTCAATTGTGGGGAAATCCCGTTTATAATTGGGAACGTTTACAACAAGAAGGATTCCATTGGTGGATACAACGAGTTGAATCTTTATTAGGCTATTTAGATTTAATTCGGATTGATCATTTCCGAGGTTTAGAATCCTATTGGGGGGTCGCTCAAGGAGAAACAACTGCCATTAATGGTCGCTGGATAGATGCGCCTGGAGATGCCTTTTTTAGCTTATTAAATGAGAAATTAGGCACATTACCGATTATTGCTGAAGACTTGGGAATTATTACCCCAGAAGTTGAACAATTGCGCGATAAATATGGTTTCCCAGGAATGAAAATCCTACATTTTGCCTTTGATTCCGGGCCAGATAATCCCTATTTACCCTATAATTATAGTTCGGCGAATTGGGTCGTTTATACCGGAACCCATGATAACGATACAACCGTTGGTTGGTTTAACCGTCGTACCTTACAGGAACAAGCCAGAGTCACCCGCTATTTAGGTTGTACCTCCGACTATGGCATTCATTGGGATTTAATTCGGTTAGCTATGTCCTGTGTCGCGAATCAAGCCATTTTCCCCCTTCAGGATATTCTAGGATTAGGCACTGAAGCTAAAATGAATATGCCCGGAGAAGCTGAAGGTAACTGGGCGTGGCGTTTTCAACCGGGAATGTTAACTGAAGAAATCGCCGAACGCCTCAAATTTTTCACGGAAACCTACGGTCGTCAACCCCGGAATCAGTAATCAGCGTAGAGACGCGCCATGGCGCGTCTCTACTGATTTAAGATTTAGATAAATCTTCGACTTTGAAAACGGCTTCTTCTACGCGACCGGGTTCGCCGAGACGTTTGGCTTCTCCATTATTGACTGTCACTAAAACACCCCCGGCATTTCCAGCCACAACAACAACTTTATCTTTGGCTTTCCAACTGCGTTGAGTTCCGCCTTCTAACATCCCTTCAAATTCGGTTTTACCATCAACTTCAATTAAAACCCAAGATTGATCTTTAACAACAATTCCCACTTCTACAGCCTTTTCATCTGTCGCTGTAACAGAGGGTTTTGTTTCGGATACTTTCTCAACAGGTTTTACCGTCGAGGTTGTTGCAGAAGGAGAAGCAGACACTAAACGACTGGTGGGTTGAGTCGGAGTTTGAACTACCGCCTGACGGAGTTGAGGATTAGTTTCCGTTGGATTTGTAGCAGCCTGTTCACCCGATACACCTGCAAAATTAGCGGTTTTATTTAGATAGGAAACCCCATTAATGGCACAAATAATTAAGAGGATATAAGTTAGATAAAGATGGGTAGGTCTTAATTGAGGCAGACTTAAGAAACTAAGTTTAGATTTTACTCCCATTTGCGGAGGTTCAGGAAGAAAAAAGTTTGCGAGTTCTTCTCCATTCAAACCTAAAGCATCAGCATAGCGACGAATTAACCCTTGAGTATAAACCGGCTCGGGTAGCTGCTCCATCCTACCTTCTTCTAAAGATTGTAATAAATGAGAACGAATTCGGGTGTAAGCTGCCACCATATCTAAAGATAAAGAATGAGCCAAACGAGTGTCCCGTAGTTGTTCTCCGATTTCTAATAATCGTTGAACCAATTCCGAGTCAATTGAATTAAACGTTTGGCGAGGATTTTTAGGGACTTTAAACGGTAAGACAAATAAATCAGTTTTCATAATCATTTACTCCTTGTTTTCTACAGGGTGAATGGGCACACTAACCAAGGGTGAGGAAGTGGGATTTCGTAAAAACTCAATTTCAGATGCACTCAGAGCACGATACTGACCTTCTGGTAATGCAGGCTGTTCAGGGGGGTGGAGTTGAATTGAACCAATAGCAGTCCGGTGTAGTTTAACAACGGGATAGCCCAATTGCTCCGCCACTCGGCGAATTTGCCGATTTCTACCCTCGTATAAAATCACTTCTAATAATGCCTTATGGCCTGGAATTTGTTGGATACACCGGACTTGAGCAGGGAGGGTTTTTCTTCCTGCTAACATGACACCCTGACGCCAAGCCTGTAATGCTGAATCCGGTGGATTTCCAGCAACCCAGACTTGATAAGTTTTAGGAATAAAATGACGAGGATGAGTTAAACGAAATGTTAATTCTCCATCGTTGGTCAGCAATAATGCTCCTGTAGAATCTATATCCAACCGCCCAACCGGATGAATGCCTTCACCCACCCGCAGTTTACGGGGAAGTAGATCCAAAACGGAAGGTCGTCTGTTCGGGTCTAAACAAGTAGATACAACTCCTAAAGGTTTATTGAGCAGTAAATAGATGGGCACGGGTCGCCTTGACGGATGAATGGGTTTCCCATCTACCTCAATATCATCATGGTTTGGATCGGCTTTTTGTCCCAAATGAGCAATATTGCCATTGACTCGCACCCGTCCTGCTTGGATCATTTCTTCCGCATGACGCCGCGAGGCAATACCCCATTGAGCCATAATTTTTTGTAGCCTTTCATCCATGCTGATTTGTGAACGTCGTACAAGGCAATAAAGGTGATAAAACCACGCTCAATTGTGCCACAAGTCTAAAGACTATGTACAAATATTACAGTAATCCGCAATTAATCCTACTATTAATCTGAGTTCGCTGTGAAATAATGGGGATGCAAGAATGGGAATGGCTATGGGATTGATGCAAGTGTCGCGTAAACCGTTGATTGGATCTCTACTGTCAACGGCGGTTCGGCTTTGGTTGCGATCGCAAGTTGACAAAATTGATCGCTTAGAATTCAGTATCAAGGGGAGTAATCGTTCTTTACTATCAGGCTATATTCCTCAAGTCTCTGTCTCGGCTGAGAAGGCTATTTACCAAGGGTTACATCTAACTCAGGTACAGTTACAGGGTTCAGAAATTCGGTTTAACTTAGCTCAAGTGTTAAAAGGTCAATCTCTCCACCTCTTAGAGGCTTTTTTGGTGACTGGAAATCTTCAATTAAATAAACACGACATTAATGCTTCTCTAAAGTCTCCGATGCTGACAGAGGCGTTAAACGAGTTTGTTTTGTCTCTGTTAAGATCTATGACGGAAAACCGATTGATGTCTTTTTCTGATCTCCAGCCAGAACAGGCTCACTCTTGGGTTAATTCGGTTCTACGGGTTCAAGATCCCCAAATAGACCTAGAAACCGATCATTTAGTTTTAACCGCCAAGCTGCTTTTCGACCCCGGTGAGTTATTACCGTTTCAATTAAAAACGGGATTAGAACTTGCCAGTTCATATCAACTCAGGTTTGTCCAACCTCAAGTTAAAATTCACACCCTGAATACGGAGTTTCAATTTAGTGATTATATCATGGATTTGGGTTCGGATATCAACATTCAAGGATTAATTTTATCTCCTGAATGCCTTGAGATTAACGCGACCCTCAAGGTTAATCCTTAATCGGTGATTTTTCGGGACTTAGACTAAATTTGAGTTAAACACTGGATAATGGATTGGCAATATTTCAAAATTTGTGATTGTAATGTAAGAGAAGATATCCCATCCGTTATAGCATGATGTACTGTTGTCAATAAATAACTTGTATGACTTTCAATAGAATCGTGAATCAGAACACATCTTAACTGATAACTGATAACTGATAACTGATAACTGATAACTGATTCAAGGTTGCAACGTTGAAACTAACGGCCAAGTTGTCACTACAAAAATAATGACTGCAATAATGGATAACACCAGTTCAATCACGTTTCCTAAAATTGAACCAATGAAAACCCCAATACTGGCTTTGAAAGAGGGCTTAATTCGTTCACTGAATTTGAGATCCCGTTGATAGAGAAATTCCCCAATAAAAGCCCCCAAAATTGGCCCCAATAACAGCCCTAAAATTGGCCCTCCCAGAGGTAAAGCAGGTAATAGTCCGAATACCCCTAACACTAATCCAATAATCGCCCCAAACTGTGCCCATTTACTCGCCCCGGACTGTTGTACTCCCCAATAAGTAGCTAAATATTCAATAATTGTACTTAAAATTAAAATAACAAATATCGCTACCATCGGCCAAACAATGCCCGTGAATTGGGTCGCAATTCCCCACACTAAAATGGCTCCTAATATTAAACTGGTTCCGGGTAATAAAGGGACAACGGTTCCAATTACCCCAATTATCATGACTGCAATGACAACCCAGTAAAGAATCCAATAGTTCATATCTCTTCACCTGATCAATATTTAAAGGACATCAGCGAGAACCCACAATTTGAGTAAAGCGTTCTTGTCCTTCATCTAAATTAGCCGGAATTCCATTCGGATAAGTTTCAGTAATTATAGCCTGGAGCCGTTCGACCCGATTACCGGGGTTAGGATGGGTGCTGAGAAATTCTGGAGGGTTTCCCCCGGAACGAGCCGATGCTAAAATCTGCATTAATTCTACTAATCCCTTGGGATTGTAACCCGCTTGGGTCATGAATTCAAACCCTAAGCGATCGCTTTCTAATTCATCTTCTCGACCATAGCGCAGATTGACTAATTGATTCACCGCTTGCGCTAAAATCGCGGCTTGTTGAGCATCCTGGGGGTTATTACTGGCTGTAATTCCCACCGCATTGACTAACGCCACCCCTAACTGTTGTCGGGCCAGATGTTCAGAACCATGTCGGGCAATGACATGGCCCACTTCATGGCCAAAGATGCCTGCGAGTTGGGCTTCTGAGTTCAGACGATTAAACAAAGCCAGAGTTATAAAGATTTGTCCCCCTGGTAAGGCAAAGGCGTTAATGGTTTTGGGATCACGCAATAGATGAAAATCAAAGGGATAGGATGCTTGGGATGCGGCTGATTGTTTTACCACCCGTAATCCCACTTCATCGACATAATTTTGTAACCTGGGATCGGGATATAAACCCCCATATTGATCCGCCAGTTGTCCTCTGGATTTAAGTCCTAAAACAACTTCTTGTCGGGGAGAAAGACTAACTCGTTGAACTTCCCCGGTGATGGGATTTTTTTCAACATTGGTGCAATAACTAACTAGCCCAAATAGAGCAAATAAAATTCCGATAAACAGACGCAATAAAAGTCTTTGCACGGAAAATATCTCAACACTTATCTGGGATAATAGCACATTTTTAAGGAATTTGGCTGCATAATTATTATTTTGAATAATAGAGATAATTGGGATGATTTTTTATTAAAAATATATCAAAAGATAGATACATTTTTGAAAAAATTAGTTTAATAAAAATTTGATTTAAAAAATTGAAAGCCCGCAGGGTGCGGGCAATTTCTGGTTTTAAGGGTTAGGGAATTTTACAGGAATCCTAAAGGCAAAGATTCACTGACCGCCATCACCATATTTTGGGTCACGGGTAAACTATCAACCACCATTCCGGCACACAACAGCATTAAATAGAGAATGGAATATTTAAACAATGAACGAGCCGTATTTCGTTCCGAGGGAGATTGTAATAATTGCCATGCTTTTTGTAAGAAAATTCCCCCTAAAATTAAGGCGATCGCAGCATAAACAAAACCACTCGTATGCAAAGGATAAACCAACAATAAGGTAGAAGGAACCAAAATCAAGCTATAAATCCAGATTTGTTGAGCAGTAATTTCATCCCCTTCAATCACAGGTAACATCGGAACCCCGACTTCCTTATATTCATCTCGGATCATCATGGCTAACGCCCAAAAATGAGGCGGTGTCCACAGAAAAATAATGGCAAATAAAAGCCAAGCAGACCAACTTAAATCTCCCGTAACAGCCGCCCATCCTACTAGGGGAGGGATTGCTCCAGCCGCCCCTCCAATCACAATATTTTGAACGCTATGACGTTTTAACCAATGGGTGTAAATCAGGACATAAAAAACAATTCCTGATAATGCTAATAACGCCGTTAACAAATTTGCAAAAACCGTTAGTAACGTAAAGGAAGCAATAGCAAGAGCGATAGCAAAAATCAAAGCATCTACGGGTTTAACCCGACCAGAAGGTAGCGGACGCCAGCGAGTCCGTTCCATAATGTAATCAATATCTCGGTCATACAAACAGTTAATGGTATTGGCAGAACCCGACGCTAAAGCCCCTCCCGTTAATGTTACCAATAACAATAACGGATCAACCTCTCCTTTGGCGGCTAACCACATTCCAGCAGCCGTTGTAATTAACAACAATAGAATAATTCTAGGCTTCGTCAATTGATAATAACTTTGCACCACTTGTAAAACATTATCATGGTGTCGAGAGACGTTAGTTTGAATCACTTCCTGCATGAAAAAATTCCTCACTGACTACTGATTGCTGATTGCTGGTAGAGACGTGCCATGGCACGTCTCTACTCACGCCGTAGGGCTAGAGTGCTAAAACAGACTAGGGTTCCCAGGAGTGTAGCTCCCATTGCTTGATGGGCAACCGTGAGGGGTTCGACTTGTAAACGTAGATAAAACGTTGCCACCCCTAAGACAATTTGAGCCACTAAACAAGCTCCTGCCATATTGGCTAATTTTCTGAGTCGGGGATGCAAGGCAGAAGTCCGCCAAGCGAAAATAACTAAAGTTAATGTAGCTAGGGTAGGGGGAACAACCCCAATAATATGGCTATTCATCACAGTACAGAGTTGAGAAGACCCCAAACATTGATGTAAAGCCCATTGAGAACCGACCACTGCCCCTAAAATACTTTGGAAGTAAACTAAAATTGCTGCGGTTGTGCTGCACCCTGTTAGCTTTCCAACATGACCCGTACCTTGATAGGGTAAGAGAAGACAACCGATAACGAGCAAGGTTGAGAAAAATAATAAGGCGGTTCCTAAATGGGCGGTAACAATATCAAAACGTAACAATTCTGTCACCGTGAGTCCGCCTAAAACCCCTTGAAATACAATTAACGCTAAGGCAAACAGGGAAGCCCAAGGCAACCATTGGGGTAACTCCCGTCTGTACCACCCGGATAATCCCACAAGGGCAATTGTACCTAGTCCAATGCCAGCAGCATCGAGACGATGAAACCACTCCAAGAAGACTTGAAAATTCATCTGGGCTGCGGGGACAAGTTCTCCATAACATAACGGCCAGTCAGGACAAGCCAGCCCAGCATTCATGACTCGCGTGGCACTCCCAACGGCCATTAACAGTAACGTGGCAATACTTAGTTTCCAAACTAAACGCCGGATTCTATCTTGCGGCAGAGATCCGCTCTGTTGCGTCTGGTCAGTTGATAAACTGGCATTGTTAAGGACAGTATTGGCCATGAGTTCTACCCATTTAACTTGAGATTGCAATCATTAAAACATGATGGTTGATTCTACCTATCTAAGTTAACGATGCAATCCCTAGATGAACAGACTTTTAGAAAGTTTTCTGATTTAGCGGCATCGGTTAACCATTGACGGTTGGCTATTCACCAAATTCTTAAGAAAATCTGTGAATCTGACTTCCTATCCTCCTAGGGATTTGTGATTTGCTTTACCGTAGATGTAGGGTTTTAGACAGAAAATAAACCCTGGTGTTCAGGTTTCTCAACCACCTACTAAGATTAAACAAGCGTGTAAATGACAGCATCTTCCTATCCGATCTCTGTGTTGGAAATGCTCAATAAGGAGGACTAGGCGTGATCATTCCAAGTTCAATTTTGACTTTGCTGGTGGGGATCGGGATTACTCTCGTCAGTCTCTGGTATGGTCAAAACCATAATTTATTACCGGTTGCAGCCTCCGCAGAAGCGGCTGAAGTTGATGGATTATTTAACCTGATGATAACCATCAGCTTTGGGTTAGTGCTTCTAGTCGAAGGCGTGCTGCTGGTTTCTTTAATTAAATTTCGTCGCCAAAAAGATGACACCACCGATGCTGCACCCATTCACGGCAATATTCCCCTAGAAATTGTCTGGACAGCGATCCCGGCGGTTATCGTTTTGGGGATTGGTATTTATAGTTTTGAAATCTATAACAACATGGGGGGACTTGATCCGATGGCGGCGGGTCAACATTCCATGCACGCCCACGGCAAAATGAAGGGATCGGCGATGGCAGCCCCATTAATCGAGGGTCAGCAACCCCCAGAATTTACCCAAATCGCCTTGGGAATTGGGGCATCTCCCGATAAAGAAGGGAAGGTCGCTGCTGTGAATGTGGATGTTACCGGGTTACAGTTTGCCTGGATTTTTAACTACAAAGAGACGGGGATTACCTCTGGGGAACTTCATGTCCCTGTGGGTCAAGAAGTGCAGTTAAATATGACGGCCCAAGATGTGATCCATGCTTTTTGGATTCCGCAATTGCGCTTAAAGCAAGATACGATTCCCGGTCGGATCACAGAACTGCGCTTTACACCCAGTAAGGTTGGAACCTATCCCGTTGTCTGTGCTGAGTTGTGTGGGGGTTATCATGGGGCGATGCGATCGCAAATGATTGTCGATACCCCGGAAGATTATGCGGCTTGGGTGGCTGAAAATGCCGTTGCCAGTGCAACCAACCTGCAACAAGCCGTTGCTATCAATCCCGCAGAATTACCCGATGGTGAATTTCTAGCACCCTACGCCAACGAAATGGGCATCAAACCTGAAGTGATCGCCCAAATTCATGATCATCTGATGTGGAACGGGCATCTTGCCCGTAAATCAACTTAAAACCTAACAGGCAAGATGCCTGTTCCACATTCCACATTCCACATTTCACTTTTCCCAATTCAATCTTTTCTCAATTGTTATGGCACAAGCACAACTGGATCTCGCGGCTAATGTTCCTAAAGCTCATCATGAGCAGGAACGACGTTGGCAAGATTTTTTTGGTTTTAGTCACGATCACAAGGTCATCGGGATTCAATATCTCGTGACGGCATTTTTCTTTTATTTGGTTGGGGGTGCTTTAGCAACGGCGGTTCGCACGGAACTGGCAACTCCCGATCCTGATTTTGTCAGTCCTGAACTCTATAACAGCTTGTTTACGGTACACGGAACCGTGATGATCTTTTTGTGGATCGTTCCGGCGGGTGCGGGATTAGCTAACTATTTGATCCCCTTAATGATTGGGGCTAAAGACATGGCGTTTCCCCGGTTAAACGCTGTTGCCTTTTGGTTAATTCCTCCCGGTGGTACTTTATTGTTGGCGAGTTTCTTATTTGAAGCACCTAAAGCAGGTTGGACATCTTACCCGCCTCTGAGTTTATTGTCGGGCCAAGTTGGGGAAGAAATTTGGATTCTCAGCGTTTTATTGTTGGGAACTTCTTCAATTTTAGGGGGATTAAATTTCGCGGTGACGATTTTTAAAATGCGAATTCCCACAATGGGGCTCAACGATATGCCCCTATTGTGTTGGGCAATGATCGCTACCTCTGCCTTAATTCTTCTATCAACTCCGGTACTCGCTGCGGCGTTAATTCTGCTGTCTTTTGATTTACTCGCCGGAACCAGTTTCTTTAACCCCACAGGCGGCGGTGATCCGGTTGTTTATCAGCACTTATTTTGGTTTTATTCCCATCCGGCGGTGTACATCATGGTCTTGCCCTTTTTTGGGGTGATTTCTGATGTTCTGCCTGTTCATGCTCGTAAACCGATTTTTGGGTATCAAGCGATCGCCTATTCCAGTTTAGCCATTAGTTTTTTAGGCTTAATTGTTTGGGCGCACCATATGTTTACCAGTGGAACTCCGGGTTGGTTACGGATGTTTTTTATGATCACGACGATGATCATTGCTGTACCGACTGGGATTAAGGTGTTTGGATGGTTAGCAACGATTTGGGGCGGTAAACTCCGTCTGAATAGCGCCATGCTATTTGCGATGGGGTTTATTTCAACTTTTGTTATGGGCGGTGTCACCGGAATTATGGTGGCGTCGGTTCCCTTTGATATTCACGTTCACGATACCTATTTCATCGTGGCGCACTTCCACTATGTTCTGTTTGGGGGTGCGGTGTTTGGGGTGTTTGCCGCCATTTATCATTGGTTCCCGAAAATGACGGGACGGATGATGAATGAACCTTGGGGGATTGTTCACTTTGTTCTGACGTTCGTGGGTACGAATATGACCTTTATGCCCATGCACGCTTTAGGATTACAAGGAATGCCTCGTCGGGTGGCGATGTATGATCCCCAATTTACAACGTTGAACCAGGTTTGTACTTTGGGTAGTTATATTTTGGCGGTTTCGACTATTCCCTTCTTGATTAATGCGGCTTGGAGTTGGTTCAAAGGGCCTAAAGCTCCTGATAATCCTTGGGAAGCTTTAACCTTAGAATGGATGACCTCTTCGCCTCCCCCAATTGAAAACTTCCTCGTGACTCCGGTTCTCAAAACCGGGCCCTATGATTACGGAAGTCGTAAAACCCTAGCCATTCGTCAACGGTTAAAACAAATGACCGGAAGTCGCCCCAAAGAAGTCGGTGTTCCCCTGTCTGAAGCCAAATCTTCTACAGTATTTACAGACGACCGTTCCCAAAGGGCGGTCGAACCTGAAAAAGACATCAAATAAGAATTACGAATTAAGATGATCGTAATTCGTAATTGACAATTCGTAATTGATTAGATGTTCCCTGTTCCCTCTTATTAAATCAATTCATGCAAGGTTCAGCAATTAACGAGTCTCAAACCGTTCTTGGATACGAACAGGAGGCCACTGCCTCTGGACATGAACATGAAGAGCACCCTGATCTGCGAATGTTGGGTGTGGTTGTTTTCCTGATTGCAGAGAGTATGATCTTTTTAGGGTTATTCTCTGCGTATCTAATTTATCGAGCCATGTCTCCCGTTTGGCCCCCGGAAGGCACTGAACGAGAATTATTGCTTCCAGCGATTAACACGGTGGTTCTGATTTCGAGTAGTTTTGTCATGAACCAAGGAACTGCCGCTATTAAGAAAAATGACGCGGCGGGGTTGCGAAATTGGTTTATTGCTACGGCGATTATGGGGTTAACCTTCTTAGCAGGTCAAGCCTATGAATACAGTCAATTAGCTTTTGGATTAACGACTAATTTATACGCCAGTTCTTTCTATGTGTTAACGGGGTTTCACGGGTTGCACGTCACCTTTGGAGTCTTGTTAATTTTAGCCGTTCTTTGGCGGGGCCGCAAAGCCACTCATTACAGCAAACAATCCCATTTTGGCCCGGAAGCGGCGGAATTATATTGGCACTTTGTTGATGTGGTTTGGATTATTCTGTTTATTTTGTTGTATTTGTTGTAAATCTTCATCAAATCAACGTTATCCTCAAACCCCCTACGGGGTTTTTTTATTGGCAATTTGGGGTAAAGATGAATATGATCAAGGTTAATTCCCTGAAACCTTTGAAACAGAAAAGGATAATCTGGATATTGTGAAATCAGTGATCAGTTATCAGTGATCAGTTATCAGTTAAGAAAAAGGTGAACTTTGTGGATCATTGTTATATTCTCAGAGTTCTGACAACCACTATAAAACTAACTAAGGAGACATCATTGATGAATAACTATCATTTAGAAGAAGCTAAAAATAGAAAACAAGTGTTTGATAAGTTTCTTCAAATCGAAAAAAAAATTGGAGCTAATGCTGATAAACTGGCTTTTTTAGATCGGGGAATACAACAATCTAAGTATAAAAATAGTATTCCCAATTATCCTCAAACTTTAAAACGAAAACCTTTGCAATATACCTCCTATCCCGTTTTTGGTAAAATTCCTTATATTGATGAACAAGGTTTAGATTTTCTCCATCCTCAAATTGAAGAAGCTTGTATTAGTTTAGGAAAATTTGAAGCCGGAGAACTCAAGACAATTTGGTTGGGGAGAAATCCGCTCAAAACTGCCCAATTTTGGAGTTCTACTAAAATGATTCCGGTTGTGAATACTTTAAGTAAAATCGATCAACTATTTCCTCAAGGGGATATTAAAAACTTAGAGTTAAAAGATCCCAAAAATACAACCGTTAAATATCCCTTAGATTTAGCCATTCAAGATATTGTCAGCTATCAAGAAAAGATAGCAACTTCTAATTCTTTGGCAGCCCTCTTTAAACGGTTTGAAACCCGTTCTAATTTGGAGGCTTGGTTTCAAAAAGTTACGGGAAATTATACTTTAAAATTTCAAGGAGATTATGGAGAACTACCTGCAATTCAAAACCCTATCATTTTTGATCGAACTACTCAAAATACATTGATTAAAGCTGTTGCAGACACTCCTAAAGGTGACAATTTTGTTTCAGCTTATGATTTGACTCGTTTGATTTCTTTGATAGGTTGGCACGCTTATCTTCCTGGGGAATGTCAACTTCCAAACCTGCAACAACAAACATTAAATTATTTGATTTTAGCAATGGGTCAAGATCCGGCTCGTTATGTAGATGTTGCGTTAGAAACCTTGGGAATTGAAGAGGTGATTACGACTCCAGTTATTCTTTCTAAAATGGGTTATGGAAATAGTGAAACTCGGCAAACTGTAGAAGCTTGTTATATGGCATTTGTACAGTTTATTGACCCGTTACCCAAAGAAGGCGGAAAATCGGCTCAATTTCGGACTTTAGCACTCACCTTAAGAGGGGTAATTCCCGTAGCTAATTTTAATGATTGTACCCCAGAAGCGTTGCAGTTAGATGCTCGGATGGCGGCAGAAGTCACAGAAATTATGCGTCGTGTTATTACAGAAGAATTAGATGCACTCTAATCAAACCTATCGGGAGTTAAAGGAGATGTGATTATTTCCCCTCACCCGTTAGAATAGAATAAGCAAGACCACTGCATTCATGAACGGACTGAGATTGTAATTTTGGGTGCATTTCAGTTCCTGACTTGAAGAATCAATTGCTGTACTCAGTAAATAGGGATGTATAAACCTAAAAGAATCAATAATTTTAGGGTGTAAGGATCTACAAGAAAAGGGTTAGGTCATTTACAGAATTTAAACTTCCCTATTTAAAGACTGAGTATAGTCATGATCATGATGAGGAAGAAAGAACCCAAAATTTATGAAAGAAATACAACAAATAAATCAAGATTCTTTGAAAACTTTAAATCGTATTTTTGAAAGATTTAATGATGATTTTTCTTTGATTTTAGCTCACTGTAATCATGGTATTGTTAAAGAAATAATTATTAATAAATTGCAACATCAATATCCTAATTTAATTAAATTTGTGGTTTTAGATTCTGAGGTTATTAATGTTTATAACACTTTAGTACAAGTTATTGACGCAGAACCCATACCACCTCAAGGTTTAATTATATCCGGTTTAGAATCTAACGAACAATTGGATCTGCTGATTAAAATTATGAACCAAATGCGGGAGGAATTTCGGCGTCGATTTCGCTGTCCTTTGGTATTTTGGGTAACGGATTCTCTGTTACACGCTTTAATTCGGTTAGCTCCTGATTTTTATAGTTGGTCAACAGCACTTAAGTTTGAAATTAGTACAGAAGATCTATTAAATTTTATTCAAGAAACCGCAGATCAAGTTTCTGCTAAAGTCTTAGATAGTGGTGCGGGTATTTTTTTAAATAATTCTTATTTTAATTTAGAGTTGGGTTCTCCATTAAGATTGGAATTAGAAGCCGCTTATCAAGAATTACAGAAACGGGGAGAACTTTTAAATATTGAATTAGAAGCAAGTTTAGAATTTGTATTGGGTCGAGTTTCTGAGCATTCTGATCAAGCTGCCTTAAAACATTATGAACGAAGTTTAGAACTTTGGCAACAAACTAATAATTTAATTCGTTATGGTCAATTATTATTTTATATTGGCTTTTGGTGGCATAGCTATGGCATTTTACATCGAGCCGAAAAAGAATATGCTTATGATCAAGCTAATTCTTATTATACTCAATCTATTCAAACCTTTAAACGGGCAAATCGTTGGGATTTAGTGGCTAAATTTATTAATGCTTTAGCGGATGTATTATTTGGATTAAAAAAATGGCAGGAATTAGAAACCGTAGCCAAAGAATCTATTTATTATAATCGCATCTATACTTATCCTTTCCGAGAAGCACGAGGATATCATTTTTTAGCAGAAGTATCCCTCGCTAAAAACTGTTGGCAGGAAGCTAAAAATTTAGCGGAAAAAGCACAAAATTTATTAGTTCAAACCGCCTCTAATTATCATCCTAAAACCTCGGATGAACAGTTGATTTTAGATTGGGAAACCTGCTATCATCAGGGATGGTATTTGGTAGCTCTAGCGCAAGCCAATCAAAAATTAAAGCAATATCAAGATGCCATTAAAATCCTAGAAAAAGCTCAAGCTCGAACTAAACCCCAATATGACCCCGACCTTTATATTCAGATTTTACAACTATTACATGATTTGTATTTCCAAAAAGGCGAATATTTAAAAGCTTATGAAATTAAACAAAAACGTCGGGAAATTGAGCAACAATTTAGATTAAGAGCCTTTATCGGAGCCGGACGACTCGGACATATTCAAACCATTAGTAATCCTGGTTTACCTCCTATGAAAAACAAAAAAATTATTAATCCTGAAATTACTGCATCGGGTCGTTTATCAGTTGTGAATTGGTTATATGAACGCATTAGCCGAAATGATTGTAAACTAACGGTGATTTATGGACAGTCTGGAGTAGGTAAAAGTTCAATTTTACAAGCCGGTTTTATTCCAGAGTTGCGGAAAGCGTCTTTGGATACTCGTCGTTTTATTCCCGTTTTACTGCAAGTTTATACTAATTTGAATCAAGACTTTTCTCGTGCTTTCACCAAAGGCATTAGAGAGGTTAAAAATATTGACTTAGATTCCTCAGAACTGAATAGTCAAGCCGTAATATTGGAACAAATTAGAAGTTTAGTTAATCAAAACTTTTGGGTGGTGATTATTTTTGATCAGTTTGAGGAATTTTTCTTTGCTTGTAAAGATCAACAACAACGACAAAGCTGTTATCAATTTATTAAAGAGTGTTTAGATATTCCCTATGTTAAAGTTGTTTTATCTTTGCGAGAAGACTATATCCAATATTTATTAGAATGTACTCGTCAAGGGTATTTAGAAATAATTGGAAATAATATTTTAGATCGAAATATTCTGGCTTATATTGGTAATTTTACACGGGAAGAAGCTAAATCGGTGATTCAAAGTTTAACCGAAAGAACACAATTTGTCCTCGAACCTGCATTAATTGAGGAATTAGTAGAAGATTTAGCAGAAGACTCAGGAGATATTCGACCCATAGAATTACAAGTGGTGGGTTCTCAACTTCAAGCGCAAAGAATTACTACCTTAAAACAATATCAACAAGCGGGACGAAAACAAAAGTTAGTTGAAGATTATTTAGATGAGGTAATTCGAGATTGTGGTTCAACGAATAAAAGTTTAGCTGAGTTAGTGCTTTATTTATTAACCGATGAAAATAATACTCGTCCTTTAAAAACCCGTGCAGATTTAGTCAGAGAAATCAAAGAACTAGCAAACCATTTTGAAAATATTAATGAAAACTTAGATACGGTTCTCAAGATTTTTGTTTTGTCAGGTTTAGTCTTTATTTTACCAGAAATTCCCGCAGAACGATATCAACTGGTACATGATTATTTAGTTAGTTTAATTCGTCAAAATCGCAGTTTAGTTATTTTAGAAGAATTAGATATAGAGCGGAAAAAACGCCAACAAGCGGAAGCCAAAAATAAAGAACTTTGGCAATTGTTTATTCGTTCAATTATTATTGGCAGTGGGATGGCACTTTTATTCACTCTCGCATTAGGATTTTGGAGAATTTCCGAAGGCAAAAATAAACAAGTCAATTTAGCGTTAGAAAATACTAAATATACGGCTTTAACAACTGAAAATAACCAGCTTGAAGCCTTATTAACTTTAGTCACTGCCGGAAAGCTTTTATCCTCCCAAATGCCTAAATCTGCCATTGAACAAGAAACCCAGAGTAAATTAAGTCTTGCTGTTCAAGTCATTCAAGAGCAAAATATTTTAGATGGACACCAAAAAAATAGTGTTTTAAGTGTTAGTATTAGTCCTGATAATCAATTAATTGTTTCTGCAAGTGATGATCAAACTATTAAAATATGGACTCCTAAAGGTAAATTGATCAAAACTTTAGAAGGACATCAAAAATCTGTTTGGTTTGTTACCTTTAGTCCCAATAGCCAAATCATTGCCTCGGCGAGTAAAGATAATACCATAAAACTCTGGACAAAAAATGGAATTCTAATTACAACATTACAGGGACATACTGATGAAGTCAAATGGGTTAGTTTTAGTCCTGATGGTCAACAAATTGCTTCTGCTAGTAAAGATAAAACGGTTAAAATTTGGAGTTTAGAGGGTCGCCTCCTTCAAACGTTAAATGGACATCAAAAACCTGTTTTGAGTGTTGTTTTTAGTCCTGATGGTCAACAAATTGCTTCATCGAGTGAAGATGGTATCATTAATCTCTGGACTCGTCAGGGAAAACTGATTCAAACAATTAAGGCTCATTCTAAACCGATTTGGAGTATTAGTTTTAGTCCTGATAGTCAAATCATGGCATCTGCTAGTGATGATAAAACTGTGAAATTATGGAGTTTTGACGGTCAATTAATTAGAACTTTAGAAGGACATCAACAGGCTGTTAATACTGTGGCTTTTAGTCAAGATAGTCGTTTAATTGCAACGGGAAGTACCGATGAAATGATTAAAATTTGGACACAAGAAGGCTCATTAATTTCTACTCTTCAAGGACACAAAGACAGTATTAATCAAGTCAGTTTTTCTAAGCAGGAAGAAAGGTTATTTTCTGCGAGTAAAGATGGTACTGTCAGAATCTGGAATTTAAAAGCATTACCTAAAATTATCCAATTGAAGGATTATAAAATTTATAGCAGTAGTTTTTCTCATCAAAATAGTAACGTAGTGTTAGTGGCTTCTCCTGGTCGGGATTTACGCATAAAAGACGATACCAAAGATGATGTTGTTGTCTTATGGACTTTAAATGGAGAGGTAAAAAAAACATTCAGGGGTCATCAAAATACTGTTAATAATGTTAGTTTTAGTCCTGATGGTAAAAGCATTGCATCCGCTAGTCAGGATAAAACAGTTAGAATTTGGAACATAGATAGTAAAAAATTTATAACTCTCCCTCATCAGTCACCGGTTTGGAGTGTGGTTTTTAGTCCTGATAGTCAGTTAATTGCAACGGCTAGTGATGACAAAAGTATTAAAATTTGGGATATTCAGGGAACTTTAAAACAAACGTTTAAAGGTCATCAAGGCGCAATTAATGACTTAAGTTTTAGTCCCGATAGTCAAATTTTGGCTTCAGCCAGTGAAGATAAAACCGTGAAATTATGGGATGTTAATCAGAAAAATTTGATTCCGCCGTTAACAGGGGCACAAATTCGATTTAATTCTGTGAGTTTTAGTCCCGATGGTCAATGGATTACAGCCTCCAAAGATGGAGAATCTATTTCTATTTGGAAAAAGCAAAATTTAACCTGGAAACCTTTACAAACTTCTGTTGTTTTAGGAAAACATTGGAAAGCAATTTATGAAGTTAATTTTAGTCCTAATAGTAAAATTTTGGCTTCTGCTAGTGCAGATGGTACAATTAAGCTTTGGGATGTTAATGGAAGTTTAATTACGACTTTAAAGCCAAGTTTAGAACCTATTTTATCCGTTAATTTTAGCCCGGATGGTCAAACATTAGTAGGAATTCAGAAATCTGAACCTAGTCGAAAATCCGAACCTAGCCGAATTAGTATTTGGAAAATTGATACTAATCAAATCAATCAAGATACTGATAGCTTGCTAACTCAGGCTTGTATTCAGCTTAAAGATTATTTAGAAACTAACCCTAATATTAGTGGTATAAATAAAAAGATTTGTGATGAGTTTAAGAGTTCTCCTTGAAAAAATGGATATTATCGGCTATTTTTGAGTAAACTCTTTCTGACCCTATGTCTAAATCAAGTAAAATTCGAGTTTTAGCACTAGGATTGATTCAAAATGGCGATCGCATTTTTGTTTCCCAAGGCTATGATCCCATTAAAAAACAAACCTTCTATCGAGCATTAGGAGGAGGGCTTGATTTTGGAGAATTGAGCCTTGATGCCTTAAAACGAGAATTTCAAGAAGAAATTAAAGCGGAATTAACGAATATTCACTATTTAGGATGTTTAGAAAATATTTTTGTTTATGATAAAAAAAGTCAACATGAATTAATTCAACTGTATCGATGTGATTTTGTTGATATCAAATTTTATCAATTGGAAGAACTAGAATTTGTCGAAAAGAAACGTAATAAAAAAGCGTTATGGGTTTCAATACAACGGTTTATATCAGGAGAGTTGATTCTATTTCCTGAAGGTTTTTTAGACTATTGTATTTAATTCTCTATTATCAATCTTACGCTTAGGAAATAGGGGGAACCCTCTATTTTTATTCAGGTAAAATTCCCAGCTTTAAATTCACGCCGATTTGGTAAATGTAAGCATCTTCAATCAGCATTCGATTAACTATATTATTGGTCATGCGTCTTCCTGATAAGTCGATATTCCAATGTTGTTGCTCTTGACTTAAGCCTAGAATTAATTCATCATTAGGACTAACAGCTACAATTGCTGTCCAATCAATTTTTAAATCCGGTTTGACTTCGCGAAAAACGGATAGGATCTTCTCATAAGTTTTAAGTGACCCTACATCATCATACATAGGTAAAGCAATCATCAGATGCCATGTTTCCGATTCTGACGAATACAGCCACAAAGCTGAATGAACTGATACATTTGCATCATTGAGAGCATCTATTAATCTTTGACCTTCTTCTATCTCTTGATTTACCAATGTTGCTGTAGCCATTGTAAAACTCCGTGACTAGGATCGGTAATTGCTAAGTAAATATCCTCAGCTTTTTGTTGGTTATGTTTTTTATAACGGCTTTCTTCTGACCAATCTCTAACTTCTGACCATCGAGATAAAAATACTTGATCGTTTAGTAGAGACTTTAATTGTCTATCAAGCCCAGCAACTTTCACAAGCTTTTCTAAATTATGGGTGTAACTGTCCATAACAGTGTTCTTGTCAGGAAAATCATATTGCTGAGTGTTCTTAGCAATACAAGCCTTTAAAGCACATTCAATCACATAACCGCTTAGATAGTAAGCGCCGGAATATTGATGATTGTCCAATAGCACTTTTGCTTCTTTACGTCGAGTCTCTGCTAAGTCCTGGAAATCCTGCCTATTCAAAAAATTAGCCTTCCTCCAAAGAACGCATCCTGTTAATTATACTCCTCAATTGAGAAACCCGGTTTTCTATATTAATCAACGACTCTTAACCATCCCCGATGTAACCGAGTAATAATTTCACTAATTTGTTGACATTCTTTTAAGCCTAAAATTTGGTCAGAGAAAATTAAAGCCATTAAGCCTTGTTGGTCAGCGCGAGTAATTTGACCTGTGGCGTAAATTTTGTTAACAATACGCTGAATATCAGTAGATGTACCTAATGATACTTTGTTCATCCTTCCCTCTTTAAGCAAATGCTTATTAATACACCCCTCTAATTCCCCATCAGGACAATTTTGATGTAGGTTTACCTTTCCGGGGTAAAATTAGAGGGGTGCAGAGTCCAAGGATGAAAATTTTTGTTAGGATTGCTCCGCCGAAACGTAAGTTGCTAATCCTCTAAATTTGAGTCCCAGGATAATATCATTTAGCTCAGAACCCAAATAGTTTCCTGTTTGAGTAATAGCATTAATGAAGTAGAATCCATCTAAATCCGTTGCTGTCTCTGCCCAATTGTTAATATCAAAAGAGCTAATTTTATTAAATTCTGATACAGGTTTAGCGTTATGTTCATCGGGTAATACATACAAATGATCACCTGATTTTTCAACAATAGTTACGCCCCTGACTTTACGGATTTTTGTCAGTGAAACAGGTTGTAATGGGTTGTATCCTTGAATGATTTTCATGTCAACCTCTCCTCTGGGTTGATGATTTAGATGGAAGGTTTGGGTGCGAGCAGGATGAGAATGATCTTGATATCATTACTATCTCTATTAAAGTCGGTTCTCACCGGGGAGATTGTTCCAGTTATTTTCGCGTCCCCAAAGTCTGTCCTCGGTTAAGGGGAAAGACGGATTCTATTATGTAACGGATGTGACAATTCAACAAGTGGTTTTACGGTCAGCGTTATTTTTCGTAAAATTTCTGGGTTTAAATTTTATTTCTTCAAATAAAAAAACCTTCTCTGGAACAGGGAAGGGAGAGGGGAATTTTGAAGCCAGAAAGGAGTTTAACGGAATTTAGAAAGAGAAATAGGGAATAGTCTTTCAATCCCATCAACGCTTTAATGATTCTTGTTTAACCCTAATACTTTTCGTAAGAGGGTTTGATCTGAAAATTTTGCTGATAAACGACCTTTCTCTAAATCTCGAATCCAACTTTGGCTCTTACCTGTGATTCTCGCCAACTCCCTCTGACTCATCCCTTGTTTTTTACGAGCCGTAACAATTTGTTCAGGTAAAAGATTCAACTCCGGCTTTAACTTAATTTTTCGCGTCTGAGTCCCTCGTTGTTGCTGTTTGGGGGCTTTCATTCGTTGTTCCCAATCTACAGGAATTTCAAACCATAAAATTCGGGCATTCATCAATAAATTCCATTTACCGCGAGGACTAGCATCAGTAATTCGAGTTTCATTACTTCCATCCTGAATCCAAAAATCTAGGGCGGCATCAGCATCATCGGGAAGTTCGGCTAACTTTGCCCATAACGGTTGAATTTCTGGGGGATAAGTTACTGAATCAAAAACCGGTTTTAATCCATAATGATTTAAACATTCTAAATCTTTTTCAAAGGTTCGTAAAAGTCGCTTGCGCTCTTCTCGTCTTTGGGAAGCAAAGGTTAATTTCTCTTCTCCGTAAGCAACTCGCATTAATTTGGGGACAGTAATTCGTTGTTCTTTGCCCATTTTGGTTTTAAACAACAGCCACAGCATCATCCGAACGGCCCCTTCATGTTGTTGCCAAATACTCATGACAATACTTAAAAGGGATTGGGGTAGAATGCCATATTGATAAAAGGCAGTTTGTTCTTTACAACCTTGTTGGTTTAAAAAATATTTTGCCCAAATTCCAGCTTTAATTTTGAAGGTTAAACCGACTAAATATTTACATCCCATCTCATCTTCTTGAAAATGATGTTGAACTTCAGTGAGATGCCATAAAGGACTATTGACAATTAAAAATTTATTCACTTTTCCTTGCTTTGGCCAGTTAATAGACCCGGTAATAAAACAAGGTTGTTCCGCAATTTTACGAATTAAGGAAAGTTTAGTGGCTTTACTCAGATCTTTGCGTTTATCTAACTCTAAATATTCTTCTATTTGGCGATCGCTAATGATAAACTCTTCTTCCCAAGGCTTTTCTAACGCGGTTGCATGAGCCGCATAAATTAAGTGCATACAAGCGGCTCGAATATCGAAAGATTGAATCCCAGTCAGTGCGAGTTCTCCGATAGAATGATCACTCATCCGTAACGTAATCATTCCCCGTCCGCCATTGACTCGTCGTTCATAATAAGGCTCCCCAACCTCATCAAATTTCCAATCCAAGGATTGTCGCTGGGTTAATAAGTTACACAATTCCCACATCACCATGGAAGAGGCAAACGGATGATTTTTCCCATTCGCAAATAAAGATGGGCTAGTTACTGGTCTGAGTTCTGCTTTATATCTCCCTTTTTTCGATTCAGAGGGTAGAGGACAAGAAATTGGACACAACATTAAACATTGAGGTTCAGAATAATAGCCTTCGCAATTATTACAAAGGTCGGGATCGATCCAATAATGATTATCCTCGATTTTAACTGCACCGGTTGGGCAAACAGGGCGACAGGTATCACAAGCCAGACAATGACCAGGGATTTTATAAGCCATAAACCAATCTGAAATATTTGGGTTTTGGGATATGAGATCAAACTCGGAATTTTTTTTCTTGCTGGAACAGTTAAGCAAAAAAAACGCTATTTATGATTTTTAGTAAAGTAACAATATTATTTGATAATTTGTGTTCATGGTAAGCATTTTTACGCTTTTCTATAGGCGGCTGCTGACGAAGATTTAAACAACAGCCTCCAGTGCGATGTTCAGATTGATTGCAAGAACGTTGATAATACTGTTTTTGGAGAAAATTCAGCCTATTTTCAGTTAATTATTTATTCTTTGTATATAGAAAAAGTCAAGCTCAAATTCTCTTGATCAAGGTCGATATAAAAAAGTGCGTTGTTGGGAATTCAGCACCTATTTTTAGGGCTAAAGTGCAACAACAAGTCGTTATCACAATTATAGTGTTGAACTGCTGATTTTATCGTAGGGGTTTCCCAACCCCTACAATTTTTTGTCAAAAATCATACATAGATTTTGAGCAATCTGATTCTTCTTCCTCCTTAGTTTTGCTCGTAAGCACTATGAGTGTGACATTGTTTAGGACAAGCCCGTGAACAAGCTTCACAGCCAATACAGTTATCAATATTAACAATCGTCATCACTTTACGTTCAAATTCTTCGTCTTCCTCGTCCTCCACAAATTCTCCTTCCTCATTCAGCGCTTGTAGTCCTAGAACATCTTGACCACAAACCTTTAAGCATCTGCCACAACCTAAGCATTTTGCATAATTAATGGCAGTAATAAATTGAGGCGTCCAGGTTTTACCCCCGCGTGTTAATCCTGTTAATGTTGCCATAATGATTCCTCAGATTCCCAATAGATAAAGGGTTGAATTGTTTAAATACTGATCAACTCAAACTATAGATTTATTTTAACTCACTTTTTTAAAAAAGTAAAGAGATTTTTGATAAAAATTATAGAGAAATCTAATTTTAGTTTTAGAAAAATTGGAATCACAATTTGTAGGGGTTGGGTTGCCCAACCCTCTAGGATTATGGATTGGAAAACTCAACCCCTAGCTGAAAGATTTAGAATTGTGATGGGCTCCGCCCAGCCGAAGGCTATCGCTTCAATTACTGAGAAGATTGACAAGTTTTTTCAGTATGACTACGGGGACAGGTTTCTAAGTTTGTTATCGTTTTAGCAATGGGGGTCAAACCCAGCCAAGCATCAATCTTTTCAGGATTAAACCCAACAGAAAATATATCACCTACCTGCATCAAAGGGCGACGAATTAACAATGGATCAGCTAACATTAATTCTAGGGCTGTTATTTCATCCAATTCATCGATAATCACGTCTCCCGACTTAATTGCAGGCGCACTCAAATTAAACCACTCACTGACAGGTAAACTCCCAAAGAATGGGCGCAAACCTTCCGCAGTCCAAGGCGTTGTTAAAAGATTACGCGCCTCAACTTGATGACCAGCTTCTACTAACAAAGTTTTCTGTTTCGTATTATTAATACAACCCGGTTTTTCATAGAAAATAATATGAACCATTGTGATTGATATTGCCTCCTCTGGAATTTATTTTTAACTTTGTATAACAACCTGTAGGGGGTTGGGTTACTCAACCTAGAACCCTGAAGGGTTGGATGACCCAACCCCTACAATCAAAGATTAAAACCCCGTTTCCACCTGTTTAATTCAGGCGCTTGGCTTCAACGGTTTGAGGAAGTTTTAACGGTTCTTGAGAATTAGAAATTTCTAACTCCCAACCATTGGCTAAGGTTAAAATTTTCCCCGAAGATTCAACCCGTTCACCGACAACTTCCTCTTCTAAGTCTTTCTTAGCAACATAAACCATTAAATGCCCATTCGTATTGCGACGTAACATTACTTTCATGAAACTTCTTCAACCTCTTCTAATTCTTTTTTTTTGCAACCGACAATAAACCCTCTTTCTAAAAAATGCACAGCATAAATATAAGAGGTTTGTAGATAAGTTCCAATCCCAACGACATAACCAATTTCACCTTTTTTGGCAAGGGTTGCGCCGATATCCTGACCCGGAAAAGTACCATCATTCCGAATTAATTTACGAGTTCGGACTTTTTGGTTAATTTCAAAGACAGGGGGACAATTTAACTCCAGTTCATCTAACTGCATTAAGCACTCCTCCGTTCTGTTGCTAAATTCACTAATTCCTGTACAGTTAAATCCCGTTTCACTTGTACAGAAAAATTTCTAACCTGTTCTAAAATCCCTTGGGTTTCATCGGAATTAAGATGAATCCCCTGATTTTCTAGCACATCAAATAGTAGATGTCGTCCTGAATGTTTACCGATCGCTAACCGTCGTTCTCCGCCAACTTCTTGAGGTGCAAACGGTTCATAGGTAAAGGGATTTTTGAGAACCCCATGGGCATGAATTCCAGCTTCATGAGCAAAGGCATTTTTACCAACGATCGCTTTCCAAGGAGGAACAACACCGCCCGATGCTTTTTCAACAAATTGTGAGAGTTCTTGGAAATGGTGAGTATCAATTCCTAAGTCAAGATTATACACTTGTTTGAGTGCCATAACGACTTCTTCTAAGGCCGCATTACCGGCTCTTTCACCTAATCCATTTACAGTTGTATTCACAGAAGTTGCACCTGCCATAACCCCAGCGATCGCATTAGCGGTTGCCATCCCTAAATCATTATGGGTGTGCATTTCAACGGGAATTTCTAATAGTGAAACCAGTTCACCAACCTTTCTGTGAGTGCCAAAGGGATCTAAGATTCCAACGGTATCACAGAATCGAAATCGGGAAGCTCCTAATTCTTCTGAATAAAGGGCAACATCGAGGAGAAAATTTTCATCTGCCCGTGAAGAATCTTCCCCCCCAATAGATACATATAACCCTTGATCAACCGCAAAGCTAACGGTATCTCGAAGTTGAGCTAAAACTCGTCGCCATTGCCCTTGAAATTTTGCATCAATTTGAATGTTTGAAACCGGAATAGAAATATGAACCCGTTTCAAACCACAAGCAATCGATGCTTCAATATCACTTTTAACGGCACGGTTCCAGCCTAGAATTTGAGCATTTAAACCTAAGCCTAAAATCCGAGAGATCGCTTTTTGTTCTTCCTGCCCCATAGCCGGAATTCCGACTTCTAATTCTTGGACTCCTATCATATCCAAAAGCAAAGCGATCAGGATTTTTTCTTCTAGGGTAAAGGCAACACCCGCCGCTTGTTCACCATCTCGGAGTGTGGTGTCATTAATAATAACTTTATTCATAAGAATTCTGCTCCTCCGGGTGATTGAGATTTTAGATTTTAGACTTTAGATTTTAGATTTTACTGTGTGGCAAGGATTAAGCTTTGTGCTTAAAAAATCCTCACCCGATACTGACTTGAATTCGGTTACAATCTCGATTAAATGCGCGTCGGCTTTGGGGAAGATTTCGGCTTTTGAATGGGAAGCTCAAGATCATTCATGATTTTTGCAACCATCCGTTCATAGATGAACGCCCAAAACAGTAGATAAGCGGCTGAACAAGCAACACTAATCATGATCAATAGCTCCTTAATCGTGGAACAGGCATCTTGCCTGTGGTAGCAAACTGCTGAACTTGCTGTTCTAATTTCTCAATCCGCACTATAAGGGAACGAATGACAGCCGCTTCTGGGTCGGGTAAGCGTCCATGTTCCAAAGGGCTGTCTTTACCGGGTTTAGAAACAATTCGTCCAGGGACACCCACAACAGTACAGTCCGCCGGAACGTCTTGTAACACAATGGAACCTGCCCCAATGCGAACAGCATCCCCAATGTGAAGATTGCCTAAAATCTTTGCCCCTGCACCAACCACAACTTGATTGCCTAAAGTGGGGTGGCGTTTACCCGTTTGTTTCCCTGTCCCCCCCAAGGTTACGCCTTGGTAAATCAGGACGTTCTCTCCAATGATTGCGGTTTCACCAATCACAACCCCCAAACCATGATCAATAAAAGCTCCTTTACCAATGACCGCACCGGGATGAATTTCAATTCCAGTTAAAAATCGAGCAATATGAGAAATGAACCGGGGGAGAAAAGGAACTTGGTATTGATGCAAACGGTGGGCTAGGCGATACAAACACAGAGCGTGAAAACCCGGATAACAAAATAGGACTTCTAATCTGCTCTCGGCGGCGGGGTCACGTTCAAAAATAATTTGGAAATCAGCCAATAGGGTTGTTAACAGATTTTCAGAACCAGGTGTTTTTGCCATCAAGTTTGTTTCTGATTTTGGAACACGGGTTCCCTGGGTCTGCAAAGGAAGGAGTGGGAACGCTTTCTCAGGAGGTAAACGAGTTAAAAGTTGCAGCATTGGTGGAGGAGAGAGGGGAAGCAATACCATGTGTTTTCCTGCTTATAGCAGATGGTCTTTGCCATAATCAGCCCTAATCCCCAGGTTGAAATTACTATAATTTATTAAGTTTGTACTCAAGGGTTTTAAACCCAGTGAAATCAGGCTAAAAAAAATCTTTTGGGGATAGGGGGGCTAGTATTTTTCGGGTTAGGGGTGAGTATTTTTCTAGGGGGGCTTGAGTATTTTTTTGTACTCATTGAAAGCCTTTGTATAGTTAGGGTTCAGCTATTTTAGCTTGAGTAGTTTTACATTGATAAGCTCACACAATCAGAGCGATAAGAGATTAAGCAAATATAAAATTTTTGTTACGATAACTACCATTTGAAAAATCAAAGTGATAACTTAGATACAAAATTAATAGCCTTAAGAAATGTTGGGATAGTTATCCAACTATTTCAGCTGAATTGAGTAGTTTTTGAGTACAAACTTCTGACTCAAAAAAGGGGGGTGTAAATGTCCTCAAAGCTACTCCTAGATTGGGTTTGGGTGTGAGTAGAGAGAATTCCAGTCCCTAATGCCGTAAATACTCATCCCCCCCCTCAAAAATACTCGTACCCCATACCCAAAATATTTTTTCGATCCTGATATAGAGGGGCTTTGAAGCCTTGAGTAGAATTCTAATTATTTCAATAAATCTGAACTGGGGGAACAACTCAAACCCCTAAAACGGTGGCTGCTATAAATCCAATAACGTCAGGCACTTAAGTCCACGACTCAGAAGGCAACCTTAGCTTCTTGACCGATAAGTGTTCTTACGTCGATTAATCAGTTCGTTATTAGACTTACGGATTTCGATGTCACCTACTACAGAACTTCTCTCGAAACTAGAAGCGAAAGCGCAACCCGATGCCCTTCCCACATCCCAAAAGTCCGGCTCCTGTGGTTGCAGTTCATCTTCTTCTGAAACGACCGTAGACGAAACCATACAACAGCGCATCGCCAAGCATCCCTGCTATAGCGAAGAAGCACACCATCATTACGCTAGAATGCACGTTGCTGTTGCTCCAGCTTGCAATATTCAATGTAACTACTGCAACCGCAAATATGACTGTGCAAATGAAAGTCGCCCCGGTGTTGTCAGTGAACTGCTGACCCCTGAAGAAGCCGCCCATAAGGTGCTGGTAATTGCGGGAAAAATTCCCCAAATGACGGTTTTAGGCATTGCTGGCCCTGGCGATCCCTTGGCAAACCCGAAGCACACCTTCCGCACCTTTGAACTCATCGCCGAAAAAGCCCCGGATATTAAGCTGTGTCTGTCAACCAATGGCTTAATGTTGCCTGACTATATTGATCAAATTAAACAACTGAATATTGATCATGTAACCTTAACCATTAATATGGTTGACCCAGAAATTGGGGTTAAAATTTATCCTTGGATTCGTTATAATCGCAAACGCTATACAGGCATTGAAGCCGCTAAAATTCTGCACGAACGGCAGATGGAAAGCTTAGAAGCCTTAAAAGCAGCAGATATTCTCTGTAAAGTTAATTCTGTCATGATTCCGGGGATTAATGATCAACATCTCCCTGAAGTTAACCGAGTGATTCGGGAAAAAGGAGCCTTTCTCCATAATATTATGCCCCTGATTTCCGCACCCGAACATGGCACTTACTTTGGTTTAAATGGTCAACGGGGGCCAACTCCTAAAGAACTGAAGGCAGTTCAAGATCAATGTTCCGGCAATATGAAAATGATGCGCCATTGTCGCCAGTGCCGCGCTGATGCCGTCGGACTCTTAGGGGAAGACCGCAGCCAGGAATTTACCAAAGATAAATTCCTAGACATGGAACCCGAATATAACTTAGAAACACGGCAAGAAGTCCATGCAGCTATTGATCAAGTTCAAGCCGAACAAAGAACAGTCAAAACTGCAAAAGCTCAAAAGAAAGTTGCCAATTCTCCTAAAATTTTAGTTGCTATTGCCACCAAAGGCGGTGGGTTAGTGAATCAACACTTCGGTCATGCCAGAGAATTCATGATTTATGAAGTGGATGCCAACGAAGCTAAATTTGTCGGACACCGTAAAGTTGAACAATATTGTCATGGAGGCTATGGCGAGGAAGATTCTCTCGACAATATTTTAAAAATGTTAGAAGGTTGCACGGCGGTTCTGGTTTCTAAGATTGGTCACTGTCCTCAAGAACAATTGAAACAAGCCGGAATTGAAGCGGTAGAAGTCTACGATGTGATTGAAAAAGCCGTCACAGAATATTACCAAAAATGGTTTTCTCTGCAAGTTTGTAGCGATTCTATCTTAGCCAATCCGTAATTCCTTAACTTCCATCAGCCGCCCTTTATCGGAGTCGTCTCATGTCTGTTATTTATCTTGATAACAATGCCACCACCCAGGTAGATCCCTTAGTTGCTGAGGCAATGCTACCTTTCCTGACACAATATTATGGCAACCCGTCTTCAATGCACACCTTCGGCGGACAAGTGGGTAAAGCCATTAAACAAGCCAGAGAACAAGTTGCTGCTTTATTAGGAGCAGAACCCACAGAAATTATCTTTAATAGTTGTGGTACAGAAGGAAATAATACGGCAATTCGCACCGCCTTAGCCACAAATCCCAACAAAAAACATATTATTACGACTGAAGTTGAACACGCGGCGATTTTAAGTCAGTGTAGACAATTAGAAAGTCAAGGGTATCAAGTTACCTATCTTTCGGTTAATCGTCAAGGACAATTAGACTTAGATGAATTAGAGGCTAGTTTAACGGGTGGTACGGCAGTTGTTTCGATTATGTATGCAAATAACGAAACAGGCGTTGTTTTTCCCATTGAACAAATTGGGCAAATTGTTAAAGCTAAAGGGGCGATCTTTCATGTGGATGCGGTGCAAGCCGTTGGTAAAATTCCCCTAGATCTAAAAAATAGCACCATCGATTTACTCACCTTATCGGGTCATAAACTACACGCACCGAAAGGAATTGGGGTTTTGTATGTCCGAAAAGGGGTACGTTTCCGGCCGTTATTGTTAGGGGGACACCAAGAACGGGGACGACGGGGAGGTACGGAAAATGTACCTGGAATTATTGCCCTCGGTAAAGCCAGCGAATTAGCTTTAGTTCATTTGGCAGATGTGAAGAAAGAACAGCAATTGCGCGATCGCTTAGAACAAGGTTTACTCGCAAAAATTCCCAATTGTGAAGTCAACGGTCATCCCATTCAACGCTTACCTAATACCAGTAATATCGGGTTTAAATATATTGAAGGGGAAGCCATTTTACTCTCCCTCAATCAATACGGAATCTGCGCTTCTTCGGGTTCTGCTTGCACCTCTGGTTCTTTGGAACCCTCCCATGTTTTAAGAGCATTAGGTTTACCGTATTCTGTCTTACATGGTTCGATTCGCTTCTCTCTGTCTCGATATACAACAGATGAAGAAATTGACACCGTATTAAAGGTAATGCCGGAAATTGTAGAACGGTTAAGGGCATTATCTCCCTTCAAGAGTGACGAAGAAGCATGGTTAAAAGAACAAGAAAAAGCAATTGCCACTACCAAAAGTTAAAGATAGCCAACTGTCAACTGTCAACTGATAACTGATAACTGATAACTGAAATTATTATGTGGGACTATACAGAAAAAGTCATGGATCTCTTCTATAATCCCCAACATCAGGGAACCATAGAAGATTGCAACGAACCTGGATTAAAAATTGTCACTGGAGAAGTTGGAAGTATTGCTTGTGGAGATGCCCTCAGACTTCATCTCAAAATTGATGAACAGACCGATAAAATTTTAGACGCTCGGTTTCAAACCTTTGGTTGTGCTAGTGCGATCGCTTCTTCTTCCGCCTTAACTGAAATTATTATTGGCATGACCGTTGATCAAGCGTTAAACCTCACAAACCGTGAAATTGCTGAATATCTCGGCGGTTTACCCGAAGAAAAAATGCACTGTTCGGTCATGGGACAAGAAGCCTTAGAAGCGGCGATTTTCTCCTACAAAGGCATCCCTCTGGCTAACCATGAAGAAGATGAAAGTGCTATGGTGTGCCGCTGTTTCGGAATCAGCGAAACCCGGATTAAAAAGGTGATTCATGAAAACAAACTCACCGACGCCGAACAGGTGACAAATTACATTAAAGCCGGGGGCGGGTGTACCTCTTGTCTAGCCGACATTGATGATTTAATTGCTGCGGTTTGGCAAAACCCTGAGTTTGAAGCTCCAGTTACCCCAGAAACCAGCTTTCAACCCCTGACGAATTTACAAAAAATCACCTTAATTCAACAGGTAATTGATAGCGAAATTAAACCTTTCCTCGCCTTGGATGGCGGTGATGTCGCCCTATACGACGTTGAGGGAGACAAAGTAAAAGTCATTCTGCAAGGCGCTTGTGGTTCCTGTTCCAGCAGTTTAGTCACCTTAAAAGTTGCCATTGAAGGCAAATTGCGAGAACGGGTACTCCCCACCTTAATTGTTGAAGCCGTTAACCCTTATTAAGTCTAAAAATCATGAGTTATCCATCGAAAGGGCGATCGCCGCCGGGTGACGTTCCTTACCTCCAAAACAAAATCCATATCAGGGAACAGCCAACTGTCAACTGATAACTGATAACTGATAACTGATAACTGATAACCTACAGAGAGACTATCATGAGCGACAAAATCAGACAAATCGCATTCTACGGTAAAGGCGGTATCGGTAAATCCACCACCTCCCAAAACACGATCGCAGCGTTAGCAGAAATGAAAAAACGCATCATGATCGTGGGTTGTGACCCCAAAGCAGACTCCACCCGCTTAATGCTGCACAGCAAAGCCCAAACCACAATTCTGCATCTAGCAGCCGAACGCGGTGCGGTTGAAGACCTGGAACTGGATGAAGTGTTGTTAACTGGATGGGGTGGTGTCCGTTGCGTGGAATCCGGTGGCCCAGAACCTGGTGTGGGTTGCGCTGGACGGGGAATTATTACCGCCATTAACTTCCTTGAAGAAAATGGTGCCTATGAAGATTTAGATTATGTCAGCTATGACGTATTAGGGGACGTTGTATGCGGTGGTTTCGCCATGCCCATTCGGGAAGGCAAAGCCCAAGAAATTTACATTGTTACCTCCGGTGAAATGATGGCAATGTATGCCGCCAATAACATTTCTCGCGGGATTCTCAAATACGCTCACTCCGGTGGAGTCCGCCTCGGTGGTTTAATCTGCAACAGCCGTAAAGTTGATAAAGAAATCGAACTGATTGAAGCTTTAGCGGAAAAACTCGGCACCCAAATGATCCACTTTGTTCCTCGCGATAATGTGGTGCAACACGCTGAACTGCGCCGGATGACGGTGATCGAATATAGCTCTGATCACCCTCAAGCCGATGAATACCGGGCTTTAGCGAAGAAAATTGACGAAAATACCAAACTCACCATTCCTACTCCCTTATCAATGGATGAGTTAGAAGAATTACTGGTCGAGTTTGGTATTCTGGGCGACGACAAAGAATACGAGCATCTCGTTGGCAAAACAGCCAAAGAAGTTGCAGCCGTCTAACAGCAAGCAACAGGAAACAGGAAACAGGAAACTTTGGATTAGCCGTCTTCTATCTCCCTCCTATTTTCTCCTGTTTCCTACCTCCTAACAGCAATTTATTCTCTACTCTCTAATACTGAAATCCTATGACACCTCCAGAAACAATTACCTATCCAGCCACAACTGAAGCCACAACTGAGACAACGGTTGATGTAGAGACGGGCCATGGCACGTCTGTACCAGTTGATACAAAAGCACTGATTCAAGAAGTCCTAGATTCCTATCCCGAAAAAAGCCGTAAAAAACGGGAAAAACACCTCAATGTCTATGAAGAAGGTAAATCGGATTGTGGTGTGAAGTCCAATATTAAATCTCTTCCCGGTGTGATGACCACTAGAGGCTGCGCCTACGCCGGATCAAAAGGGGTAGTCTGGGGGCCGATCAAAGACATGATCCACATTAGTCATGGCCCCGTTGGTTGCGGTTATTACTCTTGGTCAGGTCGTCGTAACTACTACATCGGGACAACGGGGATCGACACCTTTGGCACGATGCAATTCACCTCAGATTTCCAAGAACGGGATATCGTTTTCGGGGGTGACAAAAAACTTTCTAAGTTGATTGATGAACTCGAAGAACTGTTTCCTTTAAATCGGGGGATTAGTATTCAATCTGAATGCCCCATCGGGTTAATTGGGGATGATATTGAAGCCGTCGCCCGTACAAAATCGAAACAAACAGGTAAAACCGTTGTTCCGGTACGGTGCGAAGGATTCCGGGGTGTATCTCAATCTCTGGGACACCATATCGCCAATGATACCATCCGTGATTGGGTATTCCCGAAAGCCGATAAAGCCAAAAAAGAAGGAACCATCAGTTTTGAACCTGGCCCTTATGATGTGGCAATTATTGGGGACTATAACATCGGGGGTGATGCCTGGTCGAGCCGGATTTTATTAGAAGAAATTGGCTTGCGGGTTGTGGCTCAGTGGTCTGGAGATGGCACACTGCAAGAAATGATGCTCACCCCTCAAGTGAAGCTGAATCTAATTCACTGCTATCGGTCAATGAACTATATCAGCCGTCACATGGAGGAAGCTTACGGAATCCCCTGGTTAGAATATAACTTCTTTGGCCCTACGGAAATTGCTGCCTCCTTACGAGCCATTGCCGCTAAATTTGACGAAACTATCCAAGCGAAAGCGGAAGAAGTCATTGCCCGTTATCAAGCCCAAGCGGATGCCATTATTGAGAAATTCGGCCCCCGTCTGCAAGGGAAGAAAGTGGCTCTGATGGTCGGAGGCTTACGTCCTCGCCACGTTGTTCCTGCCTTCAAAGATCTGGGGATGGAAATCATCTCTACGGGTTATGAGTTTGGTCATAATGACGACTACAAACGCACCACCCACTATGTCGAAGGTGGCACACTGATCTATGACGACGTAACGGGTTATGAATTTGAGGAATTTGTCAAAGCCTTAAAACCTGACCTCGTAGCCTCTGGAATTAAAGAAAAATATGTCTTCCAGAAAATGGCACTGCCTTTCCGCCAAATGCACTCCTGGGATTACTCCGGCCCCTATCACGGTTATGACGGTTTCGCCATCTTCGCCCGTGACATGGACTTAGCTCTCAATAGCCCCACCTGGGATTTAGTCAAAGCGCCTTGGAAGAAATAAAAGTGGAACAGGCATCTTGCCTGTCGCTACATAAGTTAATAGAAATAACAGGCGAAATAACAGGCGAGACGCCTGTTCCACCACCTCAACAATTAGTGGAGAAAGACAATGGCTCAGAATGTAGAGAATATTAAAGATCACGCAACCCTGTTCCAAGAACAAGAATATCAGGAACTTTTCACCAATAAGAAAGAATTTGAAGGCGGACACGACCCGGATGAGGTTGCCCGGATTGCGGAATGGACAAAAAGTTGGGAATATCGGGATAAAAACTTTGCCCGTGAAGCCTTAACCGTTAACCCCGCGAAAGCTTGTCAACCGTTAGGCGCGATTTTAGCCGCCGTAGGTTTTGAGTCTACCCTGCCCTTTGTTCATGGTTCTCAAGGGTGTGTGGCTTACTTCCGCACCCACTTTACTCGCCACTTTAAAGAACCTTTCTCGGCGGTTTCCTCCTCCATGACCGAAGATGCTGCGGTGTTTGGTGGACTCAACAACATGATTGATGGGTTGGCGAATGCCTACGCCCTATATAAACCTAAAATGATTGCCCTCTGTACGACTTGTATGGCCGAGGTAATTGGGGATGACTTAGGGGCGTTTATTTCCAACTCCAAGGAAGCGGGTTCTGTGCCTAAAGATTTCCCGGTTCCTTATGCCCATACTCCTAGCTTTGTCGGTTCCCATATCACGGGTTACGACAATATGATGAAGGGGATTCTGTCTAACTTAACCGCAGGTCAGAAGAAAGAAACCACCAATGGCAAAGTTAACTTAATCCCTGGTTTTGAAACCTATATTGGCAACCTGCGGGAAGTTAAACGGATGGCGTCTTTAATGGGGGCAAATTATACCCTGTTGGCGGATAATTCTGATTATCTCGACTCGCCCAATGATGGGGAATATCGGATGTATCAAGGGGGAACTAAGTTAGAGGATGCGGCTGATGCTATTAATGCAGAAGCAACGATCGCCTTACAAGCTTATTCTACCTCGAAAACACGGGATTATATTACTAAAGAATGGGGACAAAAAACCTCCGTTTCTCGTCCGATTGGCATTCGGGGAACCGATCAATTCTTGATGGCTTTATCTGAACTGACGGGTAATCCTATCCCCCAAGAATTGGAACTTGAACGGGGACGGGCAGTAGACGCAATTACGGATTCTCAATCTTGGATTCATGGTAAACGCATTGCCCTTTATGGTGATCCCGATTTAGTTTATGGTTTAGTCAGTTTCTTGTTAGAGTTAGGGGCTGAACCCGTACATATTGTGGTTAGCAACAGCAACCCAGAGTTTGAAGCTGAGTTAAAAGCTCTGTTAGATTCTAGTCCCTATGGTAAAGAAGCGACAATCTGGGGAGGGAAAGATTTATGGCATATGCGATCGCTCCTCTTCACCGAACCCGTTGATTTGTTGATTGGCAATTCCTACGGGAAATATCTATGGCGTGATACCAAAACTCCCTTCGTCCGCATTGGCTATCCGATCTTTGATCGTCACCACTTGCATCGGTATGCTACTTTTGGCTACCAAGGTACGATCAACCTCTTAAATTGGATTGTCAATACCCTCCTTGACGAACTCGATCGCAACACGATTATCCCTTCCAAAACTGATATCTCTTACGACTTGATTCGTTAAGGGTTAACCCTTGACGGGTGGGGGAACCTTTGATGGGTGGGGAAACCCCACCCCTACCCGTCAACCGTCAACAGACAACAGACAACGGTTCGGTGCTATGATTACTTTCTCCCTTCATAAAAAGCTGGATATCCTCTGGCCGTTGCGTCAATGGATAGATGGATTAGAAATTTGCGATCGCAACTTCGCCCACCTGATCTGTCAACTGATCCCCGGTCAATGCCCCTTTGAACGAAACATCACGTTATTACTCGGATGGACGCTACACATCCCTCCCCTGTGTAAGCTCAACCCTTTATACGATGAATTAGTTTCCCTGCGGTTCCGCGCCCTCACCTACCTCGCTGATGTTTGTGGCGAACAAGCCAGTTAAAGATTGAGGCAGGGAATCAATGAAACCTCTGCCTTTTGCAATCACAGACAACCGACAACACACCCCTGTCCTATGAAACTCACAAGCGCGAAAATTGCTGAATTGCTGGCGGAAAAGGCTTGCGAACACAATCACAAAAAAGATGGCGACAAGAAGAATAAAGCGTGTAAGCAACAAGCCCAACCCGGTGCCGCCCAAGGGGGTTGTGCCTTCGATGGTGCTAGTATTGCCCTGGTTCCGATTACCGATGTGGCTCATTTAGTACATGGCCCCATTGCCTGTGCTGGGAACGCCTGGGGCAGTCGTGGCAGTTTGTCCTCCGGTTCCAAGCTGTACAAAATTGGCTTTACCACTGATTTAAGTGAAAATGATGTCATTTTTGGGGGTGAGAAAAAGCTTTATAAAGCCATTTTGGAAGTTAAAAACCGTTATCAACCCGCAGCAGTTTTTGTTTATTCCACTTGTGTAACGGCCTTAATTGGCGATGACTTAGATGCGGTTTGTGAGGCGGCGAGTACAAAAGTTGGAATTCCTGTGATTCCGGTTCATTCTCCGGGTTTTGTGGGGAGTAAAAACTTAGGAAATCGGATTGGGGGAGAAACTTTATTAGAGTATGTTGTTGGTACAGCCGAACCCGATTATACGACACCCTACGATATTAATTTAATCGGGGAATACAATATTGCTGGGGAAATGTGGGGCGTTCTTCCCTTATTTGAAAAGTTAGGAATTCGGGTTCTGGCTAAAATTACAGGGGATAGTCGTTACCAAGAAATCTGTACCGCCCATCGAGCCAAACTCAACGTCATGATTTGTTCTAAGGCGTTGATTAATATGGCGAGAAAAATGGAAGAAAAATATGGGATTCCCTATTTGGAAGAATCCTTTTATGGCATTGATGACATGAATCGCTGTTTGCGAAACATTGCTCAAAAAATTGGGGACGCAGACTTACAAAATCGCACCGAACAATTAATTGCTGAGGAAACGGCCAAGTTAGATGAACAACTGGCGCCTTATCGCGCCCGTTTAAAAGGAAAACGAGTAGTTCTGTACACAGGAGGGGTTAAAAGTTGGTCGATTATTTCCGCCGCTAAAGATTTAGGAATGGAAGTTGTCGCCACCAGCACCAAGAAAAGTACGGAAGAAGATAAGGCAAAAATTAAAGATTTGCTCGGCAAAGATGGCATCATGTTGGAAAAAGGAAATGCGGCTGAATTACTGAAAGTAATTGACAAAACAAAAGCAGATATGTTAATTGCAGGCGGACGAAATCAATACACTGCTTTAAAAGCCAAAATTCCCTTTTTAGATATTAACCAAGAACGCCATCATCCCTATTCCGGTTATGTCGGAATGGTGGAAATGGCAAGGGAATTAGACGAAGCTTTATATAGCCCTATTTGGGAACAAATTCGTCAACCCGCCCCTTGGGAATCAGTTATCAGTTATCAGTTATCAGTTATCAGTGAGTAGTGGAGAGTTAGCAGTTAATCGTTTATAGTTCATCGTCAATGATTTTTAGCTCAAAACTATAAGCCATAAACTCTAGGCTAAAAACTCTTTACTAACAACTAACAACTAACAACCGATAACTAATAACTAATAGCTGATGACTGATGACTGATAACTGATGACTGATAACTGATAACTGATAACTGTATTATGGCTACTGTAATCTCCCCTAAAAAATCGGTTGCGGTTAATCCGCTTAAACAATCTCAACCTTTGGGTGCAGCGTTAGCATTTTTAGGTTTAAAAGGAACAATGCCTTTGTTGCATGGTTCCCAAGGTTGTACCGCCTTTGCTAAAGTTTTGCTGGTGCGACATTTCCGAGAAGCGATTCCGTTAAGTACAACGGCAATGACGGAAGTAAGTACAATTTTAGGCGGAGAAGAAAATATCGAAATTGCCATTTTAACGCTCTTAGAAAAGGCAAAACCAGACATTATTGGACTCTGTACAACCGGGTTAACAGAAACACGGGGGGATGATATGCAGGGCATCCTCAGAACCGTGAAACAAGAACATCCTGAATTAAAAGATTTTCCGATTGTTTTTGTTTCAACACCGGATTTTAAGGGGGCATTACAAGATGGTTATGCCGCTACAGTAGAAAGTATTGTTCGGGAAATTCCGGTAGCAGGAGAAACTCAAAAAAATCAAGTAACGCTATTAGTGAGTTCTGCTTTTACGCCCGGAGATGTTGAGGAAATTAAAGAAATTGTTACTGCTTTTGGATTAGATGTGATCGCTGTTCCTGACCTCTCCACATCTTTAGAGGGTCACTTATCAGATGGAGGCTATACCGCAACGACAACGGGGGGGACAACTTTAACGAATTTAAAGCGTATTGGTTCCTCGAATTTTACCCTGGCTTTGGGAGAAAGTATGCGGGGGGCGGCGGAGATTTTACATCAACGTTTTGGGACTGAATATCAGGTATTTCCTCGGCTTACGGGATTAAAAGCGGTTGATGAATTTTTAATGAAATTATCTCAGTTGAGTTCATCTCCGGTTCCTGAAAAATATTGTCGTCAACGTCGCCAATTACAGGATGCCATGTTAGACACTCACTTCTATTTTGGTCGGAAGCGAGTTTGTTTAGCCCTTGAACCGGATTTACTGTATTCAACGAGTGTTTTTTTACAGGAAATGGGGGCAGAAATTCAAGCGGCAATTACCACAACTCAATCCCCTTTACTTGACAAAATTCCCGTTGAATCTGTTATAATAGGTGACTTAGAAGACCTGGAAAATTTAGCGATCGCTTCTGATTTATTGATCTCTAATTCTAATGCGAAAGGCGTGAGTGAAAAACTACACATTCCCCTTTATCGGCTAGGAATTCCCATCTTTGATCGCTTAGGAAATGGTTACTTTTCAACCGTAGGTTATCGGGGAACTAAAGAATTTTTATTCAATTTAGGGAATCTGCTTCTGGAACAGGAAGAAAACCATCATCACTCGTAGGGTTTGATTCCCCCTAACCCCCCGAAACCTGACACCCGACACCCGACACCCGACACAGGAGAAAATCATGAAAATTGCCTTTGCTACCAATGATTCCGTTCATATTAATGCTCATTTTGGTTGGGCAAAACAATTGGCAGTTTATGAGGTTTCCACAGAAGGATATGAATTTGTTAATACTTTAACCTTTGATGGCGACCTCAAAGAGGATGGTAATGAGGATAAATTAGTTCCTAAATTAGAAGCTTTATCGGATTGTACAATTGTTTATGTTTCCGCGATCGGAGGCAGTGCCGCAGCGCGATTAATTCGCAAAAAAGTTACACCCGTAAAAGCCAGAAGTGAAGAAGATTTAATTACCGATATCCTCAATAAATTAGTCCAAACTTTAAAGGGTAATCCTCCCCCTTGGTTGCGAAAAGCACTCCAACAAAAGGAAAAAACATTTGAGGATTTTGAGGAGGAATAAGCAAAAATTAACCTTTCTTGATGAATGAAAAATAACTGTAGGGGTTGGGTTATCCAACCCAGATCCTAGAGGGTTGGGCAACCCAACCCCTACAAGAAAAAATGACTACTTCGGCTCGAATTACAATATCCAACACAACACAGGAGAAAATAACAATGACAACAGAAACCATCATATCCATCACAAACACTCCATTTTTGAAAGAATTAGTTCGCCAAATTCGAGCTCAAGATAGTATGGGTGTTTATCGGAGTTGGTCAGATGAATTAATTCTGAAACCCTTAATCTTAACGAAAGAACAAAAACGCAAAATTTCTGTAGAAGGGGATGTGGAACCCATCACCCAATTAAGAATTACTGCGTTTTATCGAGCGATCGCAACTTTAGTAGAACAAGAAACCGGATTATTATGCCAAGTTGTGATTAACTTAAGCCATGAAGGATTCGGTTGGGCATTAATTTTTTCTGGTCATCTTTTAGTCGTTTCTAAAACCCTCAGAGATGCTCAACGTTTTGGCTATGAATCTATGGAAAAATTAGCAGCCGAAGGCGAAAAACTGACAAAATCTGCTGTTGAATTAGCGACTAAATATCGAGAAGTCACTAATGCTTGAAATCAGTGTTCAGTTATCAGTTATCAGTCATCAGTGAAGGTTGATAAGTTTTTGAAGAAAAACCCAATACAACAAACTATTTCATTACACTTGATAACTGGTACAGACGTGCCATGGCACGTCTCTACTGATAGCTGATAACTGATACAGACGTGCCATGGCACGTCTCTACTGATAACTGATAACTGATAACTGGTAACTGACATGGTTCAAGCTGATTTAACCCTTGACGAATTAAAGACAAAAATTAAGCGTCTTAATAGTCAAGGTGGACAATTAAAAATGGAACTTCATGATTTAGCTGAAGGATTGCCAACGGATTTCGAGAATATTATGGAAGTTGCGGGCAGAACCTATCAACTTTATCGAGAGTTAGACAATCTCAAAAAGCAGCTAAAAGCACGGGAATCTCAATAGAAAATCTTTCACCCCCACCCTAATCATGACCCAAGCCTTATCTGACTTTAAAAAGTTAATGGATGCAGAAGAATATTTCCAATTCTTCCAACTCCCCTTTGACGAGCAAATTGTCAATGTTAACCGTCTTCATATCTTGAAGAAATTCTCTCAATTAGTGGCTAAAATTGATGCAGCTTTTCCCAATATCGAACCTGAAGAAAAACTCAATCAGTATCGTGAAGCACTGCAACAAGCCTACAACGTATTTTTAACTTCAACCGCAGTGGAGGAAAAACTCTTCAAGGTTTTCAACGAAAAGCCCAAAAATGTAGTTTTACTCTCAGAAATTGAGTCAGATTAAGGAGGATTGAAATGTTCAGCCTAACACCCACTGAGTTAGAACGTTATCAACGCCAAATCATGCTTCCCGGTTTTGGGGAAGAAGCCCAAAATAAACTCCGTACCAGCACTGTTTTAGTGACAGGTGTGGGAGGGTTAGGAGGAACAGCAGCCCTTTATTTAGCAGTTGCAGGAATTGGACGGTTAATATTAGTTCGAGGTGGTAATTTACGCCGAGATGATATGAACCGCCAAGTTTTGATGACAGAAGATTGGGTGGGGAAACCTCGAATTGAGAAAGCAAAAGAAACCCTGGCTGCAATTAACCCAGATGTGGAAATTGAGGCTATTCCTGAATATGTAACAGCATCTAATGTTGATTCGTTAGTGTTACAAGCTGATATCACCTTAGACTGTGCCCATAACTTTGTAGAACGGGATTTATTAAATGCAGCTTGTGTCCGTTGGCAAAAGCCTATGGTGGAAGCAGCCATGAACGGGATGGAAGCGTATTTAACAACAATTATTCCCGGTAAAACCCCTTGCTTATCTTGTTTATTTCCTGAAAAACCGGAATGGGATAAACGGGGTTTTGGGGTGTTAGGTGCGGTTTCTGGAACCTTAGCTTGTTTAACTGCATTAGAAGCAATTAAGGTGATTACAGGGCTTGGACAACCCTTATTTTCTCACCTGTTAATGATGGATTTAGGGACTTTGAATTTCTCTAAACTTCACACCTATCATGATCGCCATTGTCCGGTTTGTGGCACACAAAAATAGTTGATCTATTGATTCAATTTAGGAGGTTTGACCATGATTAATTTAACGGAAAAAGCGGCTTTTAGGCTTCGGGCTTTTCTAAGAGCAAAAGGATCTTCAGATGAAGCGGCTACTCGTAGAGGCGTCAGGCTTTCTGTTGCCGATGGAGGATGTAGCGGTTATGAATATAAAATGGATATTACCAGTCAACCTCACTCTGATGATGTGGTAATTGAACAGGATTCTGTACTATTTTATATTGACCTGAAGAGTGCCCCTTTATTAGAAGGATTAGAGATTGATTTCATTGATGGTTTAATGGAGTCTGGATTTAAGTTTTCTAATCCGAATGCTTCTGATAGTTGTGGCTGTGGCAAATCTTTCAAAGCTGGGGATTGTACCCCTGCTGCGGTTCCTTGCAGTTAATTTTTTGGTACTTCTACATACATTATAAGGTGTAAAAACATGGGAACAACTTATCAAGTTCGCTTACAAAGCAAAAAGTATGGATTGGATACTGTGATTGATGTCGATGAGGATACTTATATTCTTAAAGCCGCTGAGGAGAACGGAATAGAATTACCTTTCTCTTGTTCTGCGGGTTCCTGTTCGAGTTGTGTGGGAAAAGTCATTGAAGGGGAAATTGATCAATCTGAACAAAATTTTCTGGATGATGAACAAATAGAAAAAGGATTTGTTCTCCTTTGTGTTGCCTATCCTCGTTCAAATTGTACCATTCGTACCCATCAGGAAGCGTATTTAGTCTAAGTTTGTAGGGGTTGGGTTGCCCAACCCTCTAGGGGATCTGGGTTAGAAAACTCAACCCCTACAATCTCAAATTACTCTCAATCTCTAACTTCCCATGATTAGTCAAGAGCTAATTACCCAAGAATTTATTCAAGTTGTGAAGCGTGAATATCCTAACGCCGGACAACTTTTGGATAACTGTTATGTTAAAGTTCTCGATTTTTCAGTGCAACGGCTAGAAAAACGATTCTACTACGTTGCAGTTTATTGCCCTAAAACTTTAATTTCGGAATTGCGATCGCAATCCCATTTATTCAAAGAAATTGCTGAAAATATGGGATTGATGGATGTTGTTTTTATTAAATCTAATAACCTACTCCGAGATCCGCTTTCTAAAATTAAACAAGATTATCCTCGGTTATGGTTAGAACTCCATTCAGTTATCTCCCCTTTCTAAAGTCCGTTGAAAAGCCCCCGTTTTCAGGGAGCTTTGAGGACTATTTGAAGTCTTAACCTTTATTCAATACCTACCATCACGTCAGTTGATTTGATGACGGCATAAACTTCTTTTCCATCTGTAAGCCCTAAACTTTCAGCCGAGGATTTTGTAATAATAGAGACGATTTCGACTCCCGGTGAAATCTCAATTACAACTTCCGTATTTACTGCCCCGACTGTCAATTGTTTGACAGTTCCCTTGAGAGAATTACGAGCACTAATTTTCATGGGTATAGCCTCTTGAGTCTAAATATTTTATGGAACTTAAGTTGGTAGTTATAAGTAAAGTTTATAAACTTCTACTTGATTGATAGATACCAACATAATCTATCAATAAGTTTATAGCAGTATCTTATTTTTGGCAATCTATTTATGTATCAATCATAATTCAATTACAACCAAAAAATAAATTTGTATTTTAGAATACAAATACTAACGAAAATCAAGATAATATAATTGATTATACAGCCAGAAAAGATCCCATAAACTTCACCTTTTGCTCATCAAATCTAGCTAATTCTAATATTTTACCAAAATGAAAAAAAGACGACTGATCACGTTTCTAGCCACAATTTTAATGACGTTAATCCTAACGATTGGGATTCGGGTCATTAACCAAACGCCTCTGTTAGCTCAAACGAACTCTAGCTTACTCGTATCGGCTGCGGCTAGTTTAAAAGAAGCCCTAGAAGAAATTAAGCCCGCGTATCAGCAAATTCACTCCAAGGTTGCTGTTAACTATAATTTTGGGGCTTCGGGAACATTGCAACAACAAATTGAAAATGGTGCCCCTGCGGATATCTTTTTCTCAGCCGCTAAAAAACAGATGGATGCTTTACAGGAAAAAAATCTGATTATTCCAGAAACTCGGCGTAATGTTTTGACCAACAACCTGGTCTTAATTGTTCCCAAAAATTCCACAGGTATTACCAGTTTTAGAAATTTAACCGATGCTAAAATTAAGCGAATTGCTGTAGGTGAACCGAGAAGTGTACCCGCCGGACAATATGCTGAAGAAGTGTTTAAAAATTTAGGGATTTTAGACGCGATTAAACCTAAACTGGTTTTAGGCAATAATGTGCGAAATGTTTTGGCGGCGGTAGAAAGTGGGAATGCTGATGCCGGGGTTGTTTATACAACGGATGCTAAACTTTCAAATCAGGTTAAAATTGTAGCAACGGCACCCGCCAATCTCCATTCCCCAATTGTTTATCCAGTTGCAGTTTTAAAAAGCAGTAAAGATCCAGCCTCGGCTAAAGAATATGTGCAGTTTTTAGCAAGCGATCGCGGCATGAAAATCTTTCAAAAATACGGATTTAGCAAAGCTAGTTAAAGTGATTTACCTAAACCCATGTCTTTAGATCTTTCTCCCCTCTGGATTTCCCTTAAAACCGCTTCAATTGCTACGGTCATTACCTTTTTTTTAGGCATCCTGGCTGCTTATTGGATGTTGAACTATCGGGGAAAAGGGAAATCAATTATTGAGGGGGTTTTTATTGCCCCTTTAATTTTACCCCCTACCGTTGTGGGTTTTTTATTACTATTATTCTGTGGTAAAAATGGCCCCCTCGGACAACTATTATCGCCCTTTAATATCAACTTGGTTTTTACTTGGTACGCCGCCGTAATTGCAGCAACAGTTGTGGCGTTTCCCTTAATGTATAAAACCGCATTGGGGGCATTTAAACAAATTGATAACACCCTTTTACAAGTTGCTAGAACTTTAGGCGGTTCTGAAATTACTATTTTTTGGCGAATTGCTTTACCGTTAGCTTTACCCGGTATTCTAGCTGCAACCATTTTGGCATTTTGTCGGGCATTAGGGGAATTTGGTGCCACCTTAATGATTGCGGGGAATATTCCAGGGGAAACCCAAACGATTCCAATGGCGATTTATTTCGCAGTGGAAGCAGGGGCGATGAAAGAAGCTTGGATTTGGGTTTTAGTGATTCTCACTGTTTCTTTCTCAGCCATTACTGTTGTTAACCTGTGGGAAAATGGAACGAAAAAGAAAGGGATAGGGCCCTATTCTAACCCATCTTTCCAAAGGTCGGATTTCAGATCAGAGCTTGATCACGGATTTATGATCTCTTCCCTGATTCCTGATTCTTCAATACCTCCCTATTTATCAATTAATATTCAGAAGAAATTACCGGGTTTTGAGTTAGAAGTTGCTTTTAATAGTGATGATCGTCCTTTAGGATTGTTGGGGGGGTCGGGTGCAGGAAAAAGTATGGTTTTGCGGTGTATTGCGGGGATTGAAACACCGGATCGAGGTCAAATTATTTTGAATGGACGGGTTTTATTTGATTCTGAAAACGGAATTAATTTACCCCCCTGCGAGCGCCGGGTGGGTTTTTTATTTCAAAACTATGCTTTATTTCCCCATTGGACAGTGGCTCAAAATATTGCCTTTGGTTTACCCAAAGGAATGTCTAAAAATCAAATTCGGGCGGCTGTTGGAACCTTGTTAGCCCAGGTTCATTTAGAAGCATTAGGAAATCGTTATCCCCGCCAACTGTCGGGGGGTCAACAACAGCGAGTTGCATTAGCCAGAGCTTTAGCAAGTCAACCCGAAATATTATTATTAGATGAACCGTTTTCTGCGCTAGATACCTATTTACGAAGTCAACTCGAACATCAATTAATTTCTCTATTATCTTTTTATCGAGGAGTTACATTATTTGTTACTCATAATTTAGAGGAGGCTTATCGAGTTTGTGAGAATCTTTTAGTCATGGATCAGGGAAAAGCGATCGCATTTGATGTTAAACAAAACATTTTCGAGCATCCTCCTAATTTCCGCACGGCTCAACTCACTGAATGTAAAAACTTTTCTCGAGCAATTAGCCACAATTCTCAAACGGTAGAAGCGTTAGATTGGGGGTGTAGGTTACGAGTAATTGAACCCATTCAAGCACCTCTAGCTTATGTGGGAATTCGTGCCCATCAATTAAGCTTTCCTACAGATCCAAGTTTAGACAATACTTTTCCCTGTTGGTTGGCTAATACCAATGAAACCCAACATCGGATCACGTTATATCTTAAGTTAGCTTCTCCACCTGAAAATTTGGAAGATTATCATTTACAAGCTGAAGTTTTTAAAGAAAAATGGGCAACTTTAAAAGATCGTCCTTTTCCTTGGTTGGTGCAGTTACATTCTTTACGGTTATTTTTAATGTCGGAATAAATCAGTCCAGCCTCTAACAATGGGTTAAAAGAAGGTAAAGATTTTATCAATAAAATTCTCTGATAAAATATTAAGATTTAGTTGGGGACAGATCCGCGTGTCTACCTTTAGGTTTAATTGAATTTACTTCAGTATTGTTCCAATTTTTTATTTTAGTAAAATAAGGGAGATTTATGAAAATAATTGAAATTCTATTGTTTTTATTTACTGATGCTTTTTTAATGATTATTTCACAATTTAAGGCTTGTTTCTTAGGGGTTTTAATGATATTCTATTTTTAAGGTTAAAGTGTTGCCTTAAATGCTTGACATAATTTTTTATCTGAAAGAAGAATTGACTTTTTTTCAACCTTGCTATTAATATCAAGCTTCCTCAGTATTTCAGAAAAAATGATCCAATCAGACTTAAGAAATAATTCCAATCCAAGGGTAGTTGGATGGGGATTATTGTGAGATTCCTCATCAATCTGATTGAATCGAAGTCAAGTTTGTTCTCAAATTGAGAACCGTTTATTGCAGCTACTCATAACTCCTAAATTTGGCTTAGAACAACCCAAGGAGGAAATTATGAAAGCCAAGGATATTATGACACAAGAAGTCGCCATAATTCGAGGTTCTGCAACGGTAGCCGAAGCTGTTCGACTGATGCGCTTAAAAGAAGTTCGGGCACTGATTGTTGAAGCTCGTCATCCAGAAGATGCCTATGGCATTGTCACGGAAACGGATATTATTGCTAAAGTCGTGGCTTACGGAAAAGACCCCAAACAGGTGCGAGTTTACGAAATTATGAGTAAACCTTGTATTGTGGTCAATCCTGATCTGAATCTGGAATATGTAGCCCGCTTATTTGCCAATACAGGGGTTTGGCGAGCTCCGGTTATTCAAGGGGAATTATTGGGGATTATTTCAGTCACCGATATTTTAATGCAAGGTGATTTCCTAGAAAATCCTAAATTAGTCTATCTCCAACAAAAGCTTCAGGAAGCCATCTCGAATGCTCGTTCTATTTCCGCCACCTCTGGTAATGATTCTAAAGCTGCGGCTGAAGCGTGGGAGTTGGTCGATGAAATTGAAGCCGAAGCGGGTTTTTATGGAGCTTTAAAAGCAGACAAAACCGCTAAGGAACTCTTTTTTGAACGGGAATCTCAGCCGGTTTCTATCAGCTAAACAATCGGGGTCAATGAGATAACCTGAATCCATGTCCAGCCATTGAGATTCGGTGATGTCATGTTAGGGCTAGATTTTTCTGGCTTCTTCCTCTAACCCCCTCTTTTTGTTTGAATAGTGATCGCACTCCAGTTATTTGGGTTCATAAATCAGTGCGATCACTCAATTCAATATTCATTCTTTAACGTTATGTGCTTGCTATATAATCATTATCATCTATCTGTATCGTCGTGAGAGGACTCCCGCCGAGCGCGTAAGCTTGACGGGGGAGTGTCAATTCTCTCCTTATGCCTGTTTAAGTCCCGCTAGTAAAATTTCGCAGGTTTCACCGTTATATCCTCGTTTCGGTTCCACAAAAACTTGATCACCCGCTTGAAGTTGTAGTTTGGTAAACTGTTCTTTACTTAAATGGGCAACAATTGGACGCTCATCAGCTAAGATTAAATCCACTTGAATATCCCATCCTAAATGAGTTACCCGTTTGACTAAAGCTGGAGACCTCAAATCTAAGTGATTGGTGATGTGAAGTTCAAGATCATGGGGACGAATAAAAATATTAGAAGTAGTAGGAGCCACTAAACCCAAATCTTGGAAAAGTGCAGCATGACTGGGTAATACATTAACAGTTCCGATAAATTGCATCACAAAAGGTGTCGCCGGTTGATCATAAATTTCTGAAGGGGTTCCCACCTGTTCTATTTTGCCTTGATTCATGACAACAATTTCATCGGCTACCGCCATTGCTTCTTCTTGGTCATGGGTGACAAAAACGCTTGTGACATGAACTTCATCATGCAATTGTCGTAACCAACTCCGCAATTCTAAGCGCACTTTAGCATCTAAAGCCCCAAAGGGTTCATCGAGTAATAAAACCTGGGGTTGAACTGCTAAAGCACGCGCTAAAGCCACCCGTTGACGTTGACCCCCAGACAGTTGAGAGGGATAACGATTTCCTAATCCTTTTAACTGAATTAATTCTAATAATTCTTCAACTCTGGCTTTAATTTTGGGTCGAGGATATTTACGAATTTCTAAACCAAAGGCGATATTTTGGCGAACCGTCAGATGTTTAAACAGGGCATAATGTTGGAATACAAATCCAATATTTCGCCGTCGAACATCTAAATGGGTCGTATCCTGACCATTAATAATAATTTGTCCACTATCGGGAGATTCTAAACCAGCGATCGCTCTTAATAAGGTTGATTTTCCCGAACCTGATGGCCCTAATAAAGCCACTAATTTTCCTTCTTTAACTTCCAAGTTAATCTTATCTAAGGCTTGAAAATTACCGAATAATTTAGAAACATTTTTAACAAGAATACTCATAATACCTCTAAAGTTAATTAAAAAACAACAAGTTTCAAAAAAAGCTTAATGATGATTGGTTTTGCGTTCTAAAATTTCTTTCAAAACTAAAGTCACTAACGCCAGTAACGCTAAAATAGTAGCGGCACCAAAAGCGGCTTCAGTTTGATAATTTTTGTAAGCTTGTTCCACAAAGGTTGGTAAGGTTAAAGTTCGACCTGCAATTAATCCAGAAACAACAGCTACGGCTCCAAATTCACCCATAGCTCTCGCATTAGTTAATAGAACACCATAGAGTAAACCCCATTTAATATTGGGAAGGGTCACACGCCAGAAGATTTGAAAATCTTGAGCCCCTAAAGTTCGGGCGGCTTCTTCCTGTTCTGAACCCACTTCTTCTAAAACCGGAATCACTTCTCTGGCGACAAAAGGTAAAGAAACAAATAACGTTGCAAGTACCATTCCGGGGAGAGAAAATAAGACTTTAATATCAGCATTTTGTAACGCTGCACCAAACCAACCATTGCGACCATATAACAACACAATCATTAACCCGGCTACCACGGGAGAAATGGCAAAGGGTAGGTCAATAATACTGATTAATAAGGTACGACCCGGAAATTGATTTCGAGCAATTACCCAAGCGGCACAGAGCCCAAATAAAGTATTAAGAGGAACCACAATCAATGCAATAATTAAAGTCAGTTGCATTGCGCTTTGAAAATCACGGGTATTGATGGCGGTGATAAACTCTTGGGTTCCTTTATGAAAGGCTTCATAAAAAACGGCTATGGCGGGAATAAATAAAATTAAACCCAGATAAAGTAATGCAATGCCAATTAACAGCCATTGAACCCAAGGGAGAGGTTGAGAACTATCAGGTTTAATTGATGAACGGGATAACATAAAGAGTAAACCATCAATGAATATTAGACAAGAAGCATCAGGGAAAAAATCTTAACTTTTGAGAGAATAACGACGTCCCCACTGTTGCAGTGCATTAATTAACACTAATAAGAACAATGAAATGATCAATAAAACTGCACCAACGACGGTTGCACCGACATAATCATATTGTTCTAAGCGTTGAAAGACTAAAATAGGGGCAATTAAATCTTTAAAGGGAATACTCGAAGAAATAATCACCACAGACCCGTATTCTCCCACCGCACGGGAAAACCCAAGGGCAATTCCAGTTAAAATAGGAGGCATTAAGGGGGGGAGTAAAACTCTTAAAAAGGTTTGAAATTGAGATGCGCCTAATGACCATGCTGCTTCCTCTGTTTCCTGTTCCATTTCTTGTAAAACAGGTTGTAAAGTTCGCACCACGAAAGGCAACGAAATAAACAACATGGCAACGAAAACCCCTAAACGGGTGAAGGCTATTTTAATGCCAAAGGGGGCAAAAAATTGTCCGATCCAACCTTTATCACTATAAACCGTTGCTAAGACTAAACCCGCAACGGAAGTCGGTAAAGCAAAGGGTAAATCAACAGTCGCATCGATTAATTTTTTCCCTGGAAATTGATACCGAACTAACACCCAAGCGATTAAAGTCCCCATCAGTCCATTCATTGCCCCTGCGGCTAATGCCGTTACAAAACTAACGTTATAAGCCGAAAGAGCAACGGGACTAAAGGCAATCTTCCAAAATTCCTGGGGAGATACCATTAGGGATTGTCTAATTAATGCTGTAAAGGGCAGAATTAACATGACAATCAGATAGAAAAAGGTAAAAACCCAAGGAAAAGAAAACCGCCTCCAAAGTTCTTTTAAGGCATTTTTGAAAGAGATTTTTAGAGTATGAAACTGGGTTACAGGAATCCTCATAATTACTTAATACTCTACAAATACTTGACGATTTACCAGCCATCTACTTCTACTTTTAAGTCTTGCCAAACTTCGATATCGAGATCTGAAAGATAAATCATGGCACTATCGATTTGTTGGGGGGTTCCTTTTAGAAGTAAATCAAACCAACCATCTTCCCGCGCATTCTGACCTAAAATAGCCCCCCTAATATTCACTTCTAAACCGTAATTAGAAGCTAGACGAGAAATCACGGGTTCTTGATGGTATTCTTTAGGAATTCTGACTCGAATTCGAGAAATAAATTGATACTTTTCTCTGGCAGTAAACACAGATAAATTAGTATCATCGGGCTCGAATTTTGTTGAATTTAAAGACATTTTATCCTCCTTAAATCAAGAAATAAAAAGTGATGTAGGGGAGCAAAATTGTGCTATTTTCTATTTAGATTGAGCGATTTTAGCTTGCATTTGATCGAAAAATGCACCATCCGCAAAAAATTGAGTATCTACCTGTTTCCAGCCCCCTAAATCTTTAACAGTAAACAGTTTTTCAACTTTAGGAAATTGGCTGGCAAATTCCGCTTCAACCGTTGGTTCAACGGGTCGAAATCCGACTTTCGCAAACTCTCGTTGTGCTTCAGGTGTAAATAAGAATTTAGTAAAAGCTTCTGCCACTTGACGGGTTCCATGTTTGTCTACATTGGCATCAACCACAGCCACAGGATTATCAATCGAAATGTTATAATCCGTCGGCACGATATAAGGTTGTTTATCTCCTTTTTGAGACGCTAAAATTACTTCATTTTCATAATTAATTAAGACATTTCCTTGACCTTGTTTATAGAACACATCACTGGCTTCACGAGCATCTTTCGGAAGCACAGGAACACGACTAAACACAGTTTCAACAAAGCTTTGAGCTTCTGATTCCGTTCCTCCGGCTTGGGTAACGCTACCCCACAAAGCCAGAACATTCCACTTAGCTCCCCCGGAAGTTTTGGGATTAGCAGTAATCACTTCAATATCATCACGGGTTAAATCAGACCATCCCTTGACACCGGAATTGGCATCCCGCAGTACCAAGGCGGCAACGGATTTATGCAATATAGAGTCATTGGGGAGTTCCTGTTCCCAACCCGGTTGGATGAGTCCAGCTTTCTCAATTTTGGCGGTATCTCCAGCTAAAGCTAAAGCCACTACATCGGCATCGAGGCCATCAATTACGGCACGGGTTTGGGAGCCTGAGCCACCATAACTTTGTTCAAACTCTACGGTCTGTCCGGTTTGGGCTTTCCACTGTTCTACGAACTTGGGAATGATGTTTTCATAGGCCGTTTTGGTGACGGCGTAGGATACGAGGGTGAGTTTAATCGGTTTGTCCGATGGAGCTTGGGGTGTTGCTGGATTATTGGCGGTGTTAGGTGAAGAGCAAGCCACCATCATCGTGTTGAGGGCTAGTCCGGTGACGACACAACCAAAGAATTTAGCAGAGGAACGGATTCGCATGATCAAACTCCTGAGATTAGGCTGGAATTCATTTGCACAACCTTTCATTTTTAATTGTGTTTCAATCTTATCTTACTTTAAATTTAATTTCAATACATTTGCGATTCAAAATTTGAGGAGTTGCGTTTGCAATCAAATGCCTTTGCCATGTCAAGATAGAGAGTAGGTTGATCCAGTGGTGCAAGCGGAGTGTTCAACCCCGAAATACTGTGGAAGAAACTGCACACCCAGCATTGCTACCCCTAGGCCAGATATAGGTGATCAATCCGGTGAAGTCGCAGTAGGAAAGGACAATATGGCAGCACAAGCACCTTCAGCAGCAGCAATCGAGTTAGCAAAACTTTTGATTGAGAGTAACTACCTCTTCAAAGACTTAGAGATTAACTGGTTGGCTCAATATCTTCCTCCAGACCTCACGGTAGAAAAGCTTTATTCCAACCGTCCTGTGTATACGGCTTTTCGTCCTCATATTTTTTTAGATGTTCTCTACATTATTATTAGTGGCGGGCCAATCATTATCCGCAGTACCCCCCTAGACCGGATTATCACCATTAGCTATCCGGGGGGATGTTTCGGGATGAGAAATCTCCCGTTTAGTTTTGGTCAGATGAGTCGAGCGTTTCCCAGTTTAGTAGAAGCGTACAAAACCACCGATGTGATTAAGCTTCCCCTCGATACCCTCAAAGCCATTTATGAAAATAGCGAAGTGGTGCGGGAGCGTTATGATAAATTCTTTGAACTGCGGGAAAAATTTCAGTATCATTTACTCAATTGCAGTTCCTACCCGCCTCAAGCCGTTGCTGCCTTATTAAGAGCCTTAGTTTATCAAGAACGCAGTTTAGGAAATCAACCTCATTCTGATGGCGTTTATCTGTTTGATTTACCCATTGATGTGATTGCCCGTTCCTGTCAATTAAACCACCGCACCGTTGAACAAGTCCTCAAAGGAATGCAAAAAGTAAAATTAATTGAAGCGGCTAAATCTCATGATGCGTCAGAAGACACCATTCGAGTCATTGACCCCGAAGGACTCAAAGAAACTTATAGTACGACCCGTGATAAAGTCTCCTGGTGGCCGTTGAAGTAATTTTAAAAGTTCAGTTCCTTAACATTTAACCGTCAACGGTTAACTTCAACAAAATAGTTGTACAGCGATTGATGAGTGATAGTATCATTGAGATGCTTGAACCGTTACCCCAAAAGAGGTTTAGCTATGTCACCCCAAGATCAAAGCCGACGGGAACTTGCGAAAAGCGGTGATCCTAAAGCGATCGCAGACGCAATTAACCATTCCTTAAAAGCCAAAGGCATCAATGCTGATGTCATGCGAGATAACGGCTATCTCCATGTCATGCTCGAAGGCGATCAAGTTCCTAACCATCAAAAAGAGTTAGTGAACTTTGTCCGCAATGGCATGGATCGCCTCGGCGTTGAAACAATTTACACAATTAAAGTGTATGGACGTCAATTTGGAGATGATTTACCTTTTTGGGAAGAAGAAATTGTTCTCAGAACCCCACCCCCTCCCTCTATTCATTCAGTGGCTGATGTCCATTTAGATGAATCTTCTGTTCCCTTAGTGGATGACGAAGATGTAGACCAAGATTATGAGATTGATGACGAAATTATCGACGATAACGATATTGTTGATGAGGAGGATTACCTGCCTCCAGGGAATCGTAATCCAGTATCAGATTATAATCCTGAAGAGGATGATGATCCTGATGATGATGATGATCAGGAGCAAACGACGCGAGAGGTGGAACCCAATCAGCCAAAAAGTAAGGTTTTGCTGTTGGCTTTGTTAGGTGGGTTCGGACTTTTAGTGATCTTAGCCGGATTACATTTGACTGGAATTTTCCGCCTACCCTTCCTTCCGTCCCCTTCTTCTCCGTCTTCGGAGTCTGCACCTTCTAACACATCTTCTGCACCCACTCCATCGGCTTCCCCAAAACCAGGTGCACCTCCAGCAACGCCGGCTGATCCGTTTGCAGAAGCAGTTAAAACAGCGACTAATGCAGCAAATTTAGCACAAACAGCCCAAACTAAAGCGGATTGGACAAAAGTAGCAACGGCATGGCAACAAGCCAGTGAATTGATGAAGAAAGTTCCCCAATCTCATCCGAAGTTTACCGTTGCTGAAGATAGAGCCGTTCTATACGCAAATTATCAAAAAGTGGCACAACAAAAAGCTGCCGTTGCTCCGAATTAAAATACAGTTTACAGTTTCTAGTTGAACTGTATTTTAATTCAGATATGCAATTAGAATCTCTGTTGAGACTCAACCGTGTGATTCGGGTGATTGGGTTTGATGATGCCCCTTTTCAACGGGGAATTGATCAGACTGTTTATATTGCCGGAGTTGTTTGTGGAGGAACTCGCTTTGAAGGTATGGTTTGGGGACAAGTTAAACAAGATGGTTGGGATGCAACGGATCAAATTTGTCAGCTATTAATTGATAAAAAATTTTTACCTCAATTACATTTAGTTTTAATTGATGGGATTGGATTTGGCGGATTCAATTTAATTGATTTACCTGAATTAGCTGATCGTTTACAAAAACCCTGTGTTACTGTCATGCGACATTATCCTAATTTTAATAAAATTGAACAGGCAATTTATCATTTATCAGAACCTGAAAAACGACTCCAATATTTAAAAAAAGCTGGAACAATCTACACTTATCCCCCTTTTTTCTTTCAAGTATGCGGGGAAAATCCTGATCTTATTAGGCTCGCTTTATCCCGGATAACAGATTGCGGAAATGTCCCAGAAGCATTACGATTAGCGCACCTGATTGGAGCCGCTATTATTCGGGGCCAAAGTGGTAGTCAAGCTTGATCCCTGTCGGGTTAAACCCTTAAGCAATTTTAAAGTTTTAATAAACAAGTGTAAATTTTTGATAAAGTTACAATTCCTTTTGATCGCATTTTCAATGAAACCGATCCAAAGGCAAGTTAGGTAGTGAATAATACAGATATTAATCTTCTGCTATTCCCATGCTCTTTGGTCATCTACCAATGTCTGCAATTGCTTTAGAGCAAACCCTGAATCAAATCATGGCAATTACGCAACAAATTCACCGCCCCCTGGAATTAGGTGAGATTTTAGACGTGACAGTCAAAGAAATTAGGGATATACTGGGATGTGATCGGGCTTTGATTTATCGTTTTTTACCCGAAGGCGATGCCGTCATAGCAGAAGAATCCGTCAGCCCTGAAACCGCACCGATTATCGGACAACTGATTTACGATCCCTGTTTTCAAGCCAAATGGGTAGACCTCTATCGCCAAGGACAAATTAGCTTCATTGAAGATACCGCAGCTAAACTTCTTGCACCTGTCTCTTATACACAGCT